>DSCM01000114.1 GCA_011049115.1 Pseudomonadota bacterium | reverse complement strand
TTCGGGGCGAGCTTTACTAATCTGGAGAGGTTGGGCATCAAGAATGACGTGTGTCTCAGGTCGGCTTCAATTCACGATTTCAGAAGTGTGCTGCAAATTATCAGTCATGAAAAACCCGATGAAATATATAACCTGGCCGGGCAGAGTTCGGTAGGTTTGTCCTTCGGTCAGCCGGTTGAAACCTTTGAAAGCATCAGTATCGCGAATTTGAATCTGTTGGAGGCTATTCGTTTTCTTGATCTGCCGGAACTGAGATTTTATAACGCGGGGTCCAGTGAGGTCTATGGCAATACGGAAAATGGCAGCGTCGATGAAAATTCCCTTATTCGGCCCCGCAGCCCTTATGGGGTGGCCAAGGCCGCAGCCTTGTGGCAGGTGGCGAACTATCGGGAAGCATACCGCATGTTTGCTTGCACGGGAATCCTGTTTAACCACGAATCATATTTAAGACCGGAACGCTTTGTCACGCAGAAAATAATAAAAGGCGCCTGCCGTATAAAAAAGGGGGAACAGCAAAAACTGATACTCGGCAACCTGGAGATTCATCGTGATTGGGGTTGGGCCCCGGAATACATAGAAGCGATGTGGTTGATGCTGCAGCAGGAAAGCCCCGAAGATTTCATTGTGGCAACGGGGCGGACTTACAGCCTGAAGGATTTTGTCAGAGAGGCCTTTTCCTGTCTTGGCCTGAATTGGGAAGACTATGTTGAGATAGACGGGAGTTTTATGCGCCCGACCGATATTAAAACATCGATTGCAAATCCAGAGAAGGCGGCGCATCAGCTGGGCTGGAAAGCCGAATATTCCATGCCTGATGTCGTTCGCCTGATGATAGAGGCGGAACTGAATCATTCGTTTCCCCTTAATGAATCGAGGCAGTAACTATTCAGCGAAGTTTATGCCTGCATGCATGGCGACGTGAAAATCAGGAGAGTCAAAGATTATTCCTGGAAATCGGGATCGTCTCCCCCTGAATATCCGCAAAGGACGGAAGATGAACATCTGGCAGGAACTGTGGGATTATCGCGGCTTCATTAAGGGAAGCGTAAAAAGGGAGTTTCAGCTCAAATACCAGAAATCGATGTTAGGCGCCGCATGGAATATTATCAATCCGCTGGCGATGATCATCGTCTATACTGTGGTTTTTTCCAAGGTCATGCAGGCCCGGCTCCCCGGAGCCGGAGGGACCTTTTCATACAGTATTTTCCTTTGCTCCGGGGTTCTGGCCTGGGGGTTGTTCACAGAGGTAACGCTTCGAGCTCAGAACGTTTTCATCGATAACGCAAATCTGATTAAAAAACTTTCCTTTCCTCGAATTACCCTGCCGATCATAGTTCTGGCCTCGGCGTTGATAAATTTTGCCATCGGATTTAGTCTTTTTGTCGGATTTCTACTGCTGTCGGGTAACTTTCCGGGATGGAGTTTTCTGGCCGTAATTCCGGTGCTGGGATTGCAGCTGTTTATGGCGATCGGGTTGGGCGTGATTCTCGGAGTGCTTAACGTTTTTTTTCGGGACGTCGGCCAACTGTATGGGGTGGTCTTGCAGTTTTGGTTCTGGTTTACGCCGATTGTTTACTCACCGGCAATCCTGCCGGAAAGGTTGAAAACCTGGTTGTGTTTAAACCCGCTTGCCGCCATCATGAACGCTTATCAGGGGATCTTTGTTGAAGGTCTGGCACCGCAATGGGGCAGTCTGATCTATCCCGCTCTTCTCGGCATAATTTTTTGCCTTTGCGGACTGCGACTGTATCGACGTTGTTCGGGGGATATGGTGGATGAACTCTGATGGGACGGGTCAGCGTGAAAAATTTAGGCAAGGCCTACAAAAGTTATCCCACGCGCTGGTCCCGCCTGCAGGAGTGGCTATCGCCTTTTGCTGCAGTTCGCCATCGACGGAACTGGATACTGCGAAGAATAAATTTTTCGGTCGAGCCCGGGGAAGCGGTCGGAATTATCGGGGTCAACGGTGCCGGTAAAAGTACCTTGTTGAAACTAATAACCGGTACGACGAAGCCGACCGAGGGCGAGGTGGTTATCAGCGGGCGGGTTTCGGCGATGCTGGAACTGGGCATGGGCTTTCATCCGGAATTCACCGGTCGGCAGAATGTTTTTATGGCGGCCCAGCTTATGGGCTTTTTGCCCGAAGAGATTCAGGCCTTGCAGCCGGAGATCGAGGCCTTCGCCGAGATCGGTGACTATCTCGATCAGCCGGTGCGGGTTTATTCCAGTGGCATGCAGATGCGCCTGGCCTTCAGTGTCGCTACCGCTCGACGTCCCGATGTTTTGATCGTCGATGAGGCCCTTTCGGTCGGCGACGTCTATTTCCAGCATAAAAGTTTTGATCGGATACGCCGGTTTCGTGAGCAAGGCACTACCCTGTTGCTGGTTTCCCATGATAAAGGAGCCATTCAGTCCCTTTGTGACCGGGCGATTCTGCTTAACGCCGGGCGGATAGCAAAGGAAGGCGACCCCGAAACGGTTATGGACTATTACAACGCCATGCTGGCCGCGCATCAAGAACAAGAGATCAGACAAATTCAGCGTGAGGACGGCAGGATTCAGACCATTTCCGGCTCCGGCGAAGCCGTGATTAAAGATATCAGGCTTCTGAATCAACAAAATGAGCCCATCGAGGTCGTCAACGTCGGGCAGCAGGTCAGGTTGAAAATCGAGGTCGAGGCCCGGACTGGGCTTCCGGAACTCGTACTTGGCTACATGATCAAGGACAGATTGGGACAACCCATCTTCGGAACCAACTCCAGCCACCTCAAAGGCAAGCTCAACGACGTTGCGGCGGGGACGGTAATCACCTTCATTTTCAGTTTCACGGCCAATCTGGGTCCTGGGAATTATTCCGTGGCCGTTGCGCTGCATACCGCCGAAACCCATCTCGGCAAAAATTATGAATGGAAGGATCTGGCCGCCACCTTCAACGTTATCAATTTTGACCGGGAAAGTTTTGTCGGAAGCGCCTGGCTTCCCCCGACCATGGAGTATTTTTGATGAGCGATACCTTTTACAAAGCCTTTGAGGAAAAATTCAGGGGCTCACGTGATCTGATTCGCACGCGCATAAACGCATTCATACCTTTTATCACACCTCTGGAAAAACTCTATCCCGGGGCCTCGGCAGTTGATCTGGGCTGTGGGCGAGGAGAGTGGTTAGAGGTCTTACAGAAAGTAGGATTTTTACCCGTCGGCATAGATCTGGACGGCGAAATGCTGCAAGATTGCAAAGAACTGAACATGTCCGTACGACAGGGTGACGGGATAAGCTATCTTGCCGGTCTTCCCGATGAAAGCCTGGTCTTGATCTCGGCCTTTCATGTGGCGGAACATCTTACTTTCGATCAGCTGAGAAAGATGGTCGAAGAAGCCGTGCGTGTCTTGAAACCGGGCGGTCTTCTGATCATGGAAACCCCCAACCCGGAAAACTTGGTCGTCGCCACCCGTAATTTTTACCTGGATCCGACGCACCATCATCCCCTTCCGCCCGAGCTGCTTTCATTTCTGCCGGAGTATTACGGTTTTGCCCGCAGCAAAATTTTGCGACTTCAGGAAGCGTCGGAGCTGGTCAATAAAGAATCTCCGGCGCTGGCTGATGTCCTGGCCGGAGTCAGTCCCGATTATGCCGTTATTGCCCAAAAAAACGCGCCTTTCGACAGCCTCGGACTTTTCGATCAGGCTTTCGGCGAAGAGTACGGTATATCACTGGATACCATTGTCGAGCGTTTTGATGAAAGGTTAAACGCATTTGGACGAAATATTCCTGTTGAGTGGGTAAATAATTATGTCGCGTTGAAGATAGCGGCTGAAAAAAAAGAACAAGAGCTTGCGGAGCAGAAGAAGGTGATTGAGGATCAAGTGACAGCTTTAGCTGAGAGGCAAAAACTCCTGGAAGCGTCGAAGCAAGAACTTCACGAGATTTATCGCAGCAAATCATGGAAGTCTATATTGTTTCTTCGCTTCATAAAGCAGGAGCTGAAAAAAATCGGCCGGGAAGTTAAGAATATTTTTCGGCTGGTAAAGGTCGGTATGCAAAAGGTTCTGCAGCGAATCTCAGTTTGGTTGCGTTTGCATCCGAAAATAAAGAACCGGCTCCTGCAATATATGCGTAAGTGTCCGGGCCTGGAAGTAAGGTTGCGACAAATGGCGCGAGATGCCGATATCGGAGAGGTCAGGGTGATGACTACGGGAAAGCTTTCCGAGGATGTGCTGCTCGGGCGGATCAGACTGGAACTTGAAGAAAACCAGCGCAAGAACAAAATAGATTGATGTATGGTTTCCGGAAGGAGAAAAAAGGGTGAAGATTGCGGTATTGGGCGCGGGGAACAGCTCCGTTTCCCCTGGAGGGGCGGAGCGTTTTTATCAGGGATTACTGGCGGGCTTGAGAGATATTGGCTGCCGGGCTGAGCTGATTTCCATTCCGGCGGATGAACCTGATTTTGCCGCCATTGAAAAAAACTACGACTACTGTCGGCAGCTTGATCTTTCCCGGTTTGATATCGTAATCTCGACCAAGGCCCCGACCTTTGCCGTTCGCCATCCCCGGCATGTGATGTATCTGGTTCATACCGTACGCGTCTTTGACGATATGTTTGATGAGACCTTTGCCTTTAAATCAGGTGATCTATATTCCCAACGGGCGAGATTGCATGCCTTGGACCAGGAGGCGTTGTCGATGGTGAAAGGAAAATTCGCCATCGGGCACGAGGTGGCAAGGCGTTTATATAAATGGCGTGGCGTCAGGACCGAGGTTATTCATCCGCCGTTGGTCTTCAAGGAATTTAGAAGTGAGGATCCGGAAGATTATTTTTATATACCCGGACGCCTACACCCATGGAAACGAGTTGATTTACTGATAAAGGCCGTGCTGGAGTCAGAATATCCATTTCGCTTGATTATCTCCGGCGCGGGGGAGGCGGAAAGCGAATTAAAGAAATTAGCAGCCGGGGATTCGAGAATAGAATTCTTAGGGCGGGTAGATGATCAGCGGCTGGTGGATCTTTACGCAAAGGCTTTGGCAGTGCCGTTTGTTCCTCTCAGGGAAGATTATGGCTACGTGACACTTGAGGCTTTCGCAAGCGGAAAACCGGTTTTAACAAGCACGGATTCAGGTGAGCCCACCCGTTTTGTCAAACATGGAGAAACCGGCATCGTCTGCTCCCCCACCCCTCAGAATATCAGAAAAGGGCTGGAATGGTTGTTTGACCATAGAATGGAGGCGGCCCGCATGGGGCAGGCCGGCTCTCGGCTGATCGCCGGAATGTCATGGCGCGATGTGGCTAGGCGACTGGTCGACGCCGCGACCGAAAAGGAAACGATTAGTGTCAGGCCGACAACCCGCGTTGCGGTGCTGGATATGCAGCCGATCGATCCTCCGGTAGGGGGTGGCCGATTAAGACTGTTGGGACTCTATCACTCCATGGGAAAGAACCTTCAGTGTCGATATATCGGTTCTTACGATTGGCCGGGAGAAAAATTCCGTTGTCACAGCTTAGGTGAAACGCTTGAAGAAATAGACGTTCCGTTAAGCCACGCTCATCATGCGGCGGCGGAGGGGCTGAAGCTCAAGGCAAAAGGTAAAACCGTAATCGATCTTTCCTTCAGCACCTTGGCGCATCTGTCGCCGCAATATCTGGCGGAGGTGCGGCGAGCCGTTCTTGACGCCGAAGTGGTTGTTTTTTCGCACCCCTGGGTTTATCCTCTGGTGGCGGATCATGTTGCTCACAGCCAGATTGTCGTCTATGATTCTCACAATGTTGAAGGCTATCTCCGGGCGCAGTTGCTGAACGAGGAGAATCCGCCTGAGGCGAGTCTCTTGCGCCAGGTTGTAACAGATGAATATGCGCTTGGCTGCAGGGCCGATTTGATCATGGCCTGCTCTCAGGAGGATCTTGAGCGATTCAATCGGATCTATGAGTTTGACATGGGCAAAATGAGGGTCGTGCCTAACGGGGTGATGGCGTTTGCGTCATATCCTCCCACGCCGGATGAACGAATCGACGCGAAAAAGGAGCTGCAGTGGAAGCCGGAGTCGTTTGTCGGGATTTTTATCGGCAGTTCCTATGGTCCAAACCAGGATGCGGCGGAGTTTATAGTGAATGAACTTGCGACAGCACTGCCCGATGTAACTTTTGTGATTGCCGGGGGTGTGGGTGGTTCGTTGATCGTTCACAACAAGCCAAACGTAGTTATTACAGGTGCGGTCAGCGAAGCACAGAAGCTTAAACTACTGCGAGCCGGCGACATTGCCGTAAATCCGATGTTTTCGGGTTCCGGCACGAATATCAAGATTTTTGATTTCATGGCGGCGGGCTTGCCGGTTGTGACCACCGCTACCGGAGCCCGGGGTATTAATCAAGGCGGCCGGGATGCCTTCCGGGTGGTGGATGAGGATGTAGCCTCGTTTGCCGAAATGATCCGGGAAATGAAGCGCGATCCGGATCTTCGCTTGCGGATGGGTAAAGAGGCGCGAATCTGTGTCGAGGAGAATTACTCCTGGGAGCGAATTTCTCAGATTACAGGCTTGCTTCTCAGTTCCAGAAGCGATCTGGCGGGCCAGGCAAAACCGTTATTTTCCGTGATCATTCCCACATATGAGCGGCATGACCAGCTCTCCCGGCTTGTTGATTGTCTGAAAGCTCAGATCGAGCGTGATTTCGAGGTCATTATTATCGATCAGAGTTCAGAATCATGGAATGGTCGGAACCGGGAACATGGGTTTCCCTTTACGTATTATCATTCCCCGGTTAAAGGGGCGGTTAGAGCGCGTAATACAGGGGCTTTGCTCGCACAAGGTGAAATTATCGCCTTTACCGACGACGATTGCATGCCTGAGCCTTTTTGGTTGTTAAACGCGCGTAGATATTTTGAGGATCAGAAAAATATAGGGCTGGAAGGCCAGATTACGTCTGATCATTTTGATGATCCTGAATGGCGCCCGGTGACCAATATTGGTTTCGAAGGGCTTGGCTTCATGACCGCCAATCTCATGGTGCGTTCATCGATATTCCAGGCTTTGGGCGGTTTTGATTTGCAGTTCGATCGCCCGCATTTCCGTGAAGACACCGATTTCGGCTGGCGCATGCAGGCGCTTGGCCGGGTTCCCTACGCCAAAGATGTTAAAGTCTTTCATCCGGCGCAATCCCGTCATCATGAACGCGAGTCGATTGATGCTCGCGCCCGTTTCTTTGAGAAAGATGCGCTGCTTTTTAAAAAACACCCTGAACGCTATCAGGAACTTTTTTTTGCCGAGCGACATTTTGAGCATACGGAAGGCTTTTTTGAGCATCTGGCCAGAGGGTTCACCTTGCACGATCTTGAAATTCCCGAGTGGATGAAAGCGGTTTTACGGGATCAAGCCGAAAAACTCACCCCGAGCAAATAGTTTATTATTTTGAAAAAAAGAAAAAAGCCGGTTGCCTTCTCTTTGCGGCAAGCCCGTATCGAAGACGGATTTACCTTTCTCTGGTTTCTTGCCGCGACCTGGTTTCTGGTTTTTGAGCGCACGGTTCCATATCTTTACGATGATGAATATGGGGTCCTGGGGGCAGCGGCCGTGTTTGCCGGACTCGACTGGACGGCTCCAGCTGGGATGCCTTATTACGGTTTCGCGATTTCATTTCTGATAGCTCCTCTTTACTGGTTGTCATTGGATCCGATCACTTTGTATCGGCTATCGTTGTCGATAAATGGGCTGCTGGTTGCAGTCAGTGCGGTCATGGCTCTGCGCACGGTCCGATTGATTACACCCTCTTCAAGCCTGTTCCGGTTGAGCGCCGTGTTTGTCGCCTTCAGCTATCCGGCAGTACAGTTTTATGTCGGGCTGGCAATGGGGGAGACAATCCTGTTGTTTTGTTTTACCTTGATTGTTTACGCGCTTACGGCGCTTATTGATCAACCTCGACGGCAAAATCTGATTCCTGTTTTGCTGGGTCTGGGCCTGGCGCTCGCTCCTTATGCTCATTCGAGAGGGCTGGTATTTTGTCTGGCGGCCGTGCCGGTCGGTTGGTTGGCATGGCATGAACGGTGGGTCGAGACCAGAGATGTCGGTCTTGTGGTATGGTCTGGAAGCTTGGTTTTTGGGTCGCTGTTTTTCGTGAAAACCTGGCTGCTGAGCAATTTTTATGTACAGGTGCGTTCGGGGTCAGGTTCAGTTTGGGATTTTATCGTTTCCAGAATCGGGATGCTGGATATTGATCAGGTGCTTGTCATCGCTCGGGTAATCTGGGGGCAGCTGGCCTATTTTGCCACGGCATCATTCGGATTGGTTTTTGTCGGTATCGCGGCGATTTATACGGTCTTACGGCGCGGAGGCGGCGCTGATGCCGCGAATGCTGAAGCGGTCAGGAAACAACTGATAGCGGCCGCTTTTGTCGGGTTTTCCTGCTTGTTGATGTTCGCGGCAAGCGTTCTCCAGCTGGTCCAAACCACCCGGGCGGACCATTTTTTTTATGGTCGATATAACGAGGTGATGGCGCCGGCGTTGCTTATCGCCGCCCTGCTTTCTTTTGCAAATATCACGCGAGAGCAATACGTTATCCGCATGATCCGGTTTTTCGCCGCAATCTTGCTGATGGTTGTTTTCATGCTGGGTGTCAATCTGTTTCCCCCCGAAATCTTCAAGTGGTGGACGTCATTTTTTTCCATTTCCAGTTGGTCTGTGTATATTCGCGGGGCATGGAAGATCGAACCGCGGATAATCCTGCTGGGTTCGGCCGTTTGCGGGATGTTACTTTTAGGGGGACTGACTCTCTCGCGACGTCTTTTTATGCTGGTTTTGCTGGCGTTGTTTGTCTCCGGAACTCTGCGAAACTATGCGCTTCAGCACAAGGAAGGTGATCGTGATTGGGGGAATTACGTTAAGGTTGCCGAGGAATATGGCGAGCTTTTTGCCGGCAAACGGATTCAGGTCGTGGGTAATACCATGTTTCATGGTGAGGCCCTGCAGTTTGTCTTGCCGGAAGCAAAAGTGGTGTTTGGCAACGAGAAAACAGATGACATCGATGCCTTTCTAGAACTGTCCGGTGAAGCCTGTAATGCACCAAATACGGTTGCTCAACTAGGTCGGGCTGAATTCAGCCGGGCGAACCTGTGTCTTGCCGATGAAGGTCTGCGCCGGGCGGTCATGTTGTCTTCTAAAGCGGAGGAGCCGGTTCTTCATGCCAGGGACCTTCCTCCTGCAAGCTTCTGGGTTGCCCCCACCGTGATCACCATCCGGGGCGCGGCGCAAAGGGCTTGCGCGCATGCAGCTAAATTATATTATTTGGCTTGGGCCCGTTATCTGCTGCCTTCTATCGAAGTGGAAGTCGCACGCGCCGGCCTGACCGGAAAGGAAACGCAACAGCTTGGTTTTTTTATCAGAAATGCCGAGGGTGAATGGGTAAGCGAATGGCGGGAATCTTTGGACGGGCGTTTACTTTCTGCAAAGGGGCGGGTGAGAGTAAAATCGTACGTTCGTTTCGGCGGTAGTTGGCCTGCGGGAAATTATCAGCTGAGTATCGCCGTTTTCGATGAAGAGGGGTGGGATTGGCGTTCGGTTGCATCCGTTGCCTTGAGTATCAGATAAAAAAAGGGTGATCCCCCTTTCCCCCAGGGACTGAAAGCATTTACATGATAGCGGTTACCCATATTGCTCGCAAAATCCTTGCCTGGGATTTCATAACAGTGAAGGCTTGGGCGGAAGAACCATTAGCTGGTTTCGAGGAAACAAGTCAATGGTTCAGTTTAACCGCAGAGTCTGGTCCCAACCTCTTAATAAGGCGGGATGATCATCCTGAGTTTAAAGGAGATACAGAATTTTGAACTTTCCCTCTTGCATTGTTTGACGGGGCGAAATGGGATTGGCGTTCAGTTTCATCTGTACCTTTCTCGATAGACTAGAGCGGGACCCCAATTCCTGCTGAAAATCACAAAAAAAAGGAATTTTTTAACTGTGAAACTGATCATTCAGATCCCCTGCTTGAACGAAGCCGAGGCCCTCGTGGTCACTCTGCGAGCCCTGCCCCGCGATGTCCCAGGTTTCAACAAGGTTGAATGGCTGATCATAGATGACGGCAGCACCGACGACACCGTGGATGTTGCCCGGGCAAACGGTGTCGATCATGTTGTCAGGCATATGCGAAACCAGGGTCTGGCCCGTGCTTTCATGACCGGATTGGACACCTGCCTGCGGCTTGGCGCCGACGTCATTGTCAATACTGATGCCGACAATCAATATCATGCCGGAGATATTCCGTCTTTGACGGAACCGATTCTTGCGAGCCGCGCCGATATCGTGGTCGGCGCGCGGCCGATTGAAACCATCGCGCATTTTTCTCCGATCAAGAAGATTCTGCAAAGGCTGGGCAGCTGGGTGGTGCGGGTGGCCAGTAGAACCGATATCCCCGATGCTCCCAGCGGCTTTCGGGCCATGAGTCGTGCCGCCGCCCGGTGGTTAGTGGTTTTCAATGATCATACCTATACCCTGGAGACCATCATTCAGGCCGGGCAAAAAAACATGGCCATTATCTCGGTACCGGTCCGGGTGAACGAAAATTTGCGTCCGTCACGTCTGGTGAAAAGTCTTCCGTCATATATCAAACGCAGCATGGTTACCATCGTCCGCATTTTTGTCATTTATCGTCCCTTTCGGTTTTTCGCTTCAATCGGCTTGGTCTTGTTCGGGACCGGCTTTCTGATCGGGCTGCGGTATCTGTGGTATTACCTGCAAGGCGCGGGTGGCGGTCATGTTCAATCGTTGATTCTGGCGGGTGTCCTGCTGACCATGGGGTTTCAGGCGGTGCTGGTTGCCTTCATTGCGGATTTGCTGGCGGCGAATCGAAAGTTGCTGGAGGATGTGAGGTGTCGATTGAAGTTCCGAGACGATGTGGATCTGAAAAAAGATCGCCGGGTCGGTGAAGCTGTATCTGATGACATTTCTGAAGCGCGGGAATGATTATTTCGAAGGCGCAAAAGCGGAAGGGGGCTATGTGGCTGTAATTTCAACAAAGTTTTTACGCCGGGAGATGATGGTGGTGGTCTCTGCGAGTTTCAAATGAGGCGCTGGTTCCATATCCTTGGCGGATTGTTTTGTGTGACCGGCGTGACTTTTGTCGCCATGCGCCTATATGGCTATGCCGGGCAAATCGACATCTCCGTATTCAGTTTTTCAAAGTGTCTTTTTTTATGTATGTTGGCTGCGGCATCTGGTTTGATTGACATCATTAACGCCAGCTCATGGTGGCATCTGCTGTCTTTTTTGGGAGTCAAGACGGATTGGAGATGGGCTCTGAGAGTGTATGGAATTGCCGGACTCGGCAAGTACATTCCCGGTAATATTTTTCATCTGGCGGGCCGACAGGCCATGGGGATGGCGGCCGGTTTGCCGGCGCGGCCTTTTATCAACTCCATGATGTGGGAACTAGGGCTGAAAGTGGTCTGCGGCGTTATTTTCGGCTTTCTTGTTGTGCCGTTAAGGTGGCCGACCTTTTCATCCTGGTCGGCGCTTATTTTGTTTTTATTGATAGTTGGGACCTTGTTTACGGTTTCCCGGCGTCTGTTCTCTCCCCTGATTGCCAGGGCTTTCCTTTTGCAAATAGTCTTTCTTGGCTTCTCCGGCTGGGTATTCGTTTGGGTAATGTCACTGGTTGCATCCAGCTCTGTGTCATGGTCTTGCTTCCCTGGATTGGGTGGCGCGTATGTGCTGGCCTGGTTGGCGGGTTTGCTCACGCCCGGAGCCCCGGCCGGAGTTGGGGTCAGGGAACTGGTGTTGCTGTTTTTGCTTGCCGGACAAATTGCTCCGGCCGAGTTGCTGCTGGCGGTGGTGCTGGGGAGAGTGGTGACGGTATTTGGTAATCTATTTTATTTTATGATAGCAACCTTGCTGCTTAAGTCCGGAGATAGCGGCTAGAGAAACAACAGCTTTTCATCTATACTATATTCAGGCCCATTACTGACTGGAAACGGCGGTTTTTCAGCGGATCGGGCAGTGTTGTTTATTGTGATAACTTTTTCCCTGTCCTGGTGATCGTTTACTCTTTGCAAGCAAAGCACTATGATTCAGGGGACTGTTTTTTGAGGTTCAAATATTAAAATCTGATGGAGAAGGCGTATGACGAAAAGATTTTTTATCTCAATGGCATTAATAGGACTGATGGTGTTGTGCTTAGTGGTTAACGGGCTTGCTGAAGATCGCCTGGTGGTTAAAGACGGATTGGACCAGACCAGTTTCAAGGTCGATGACACGGGAACAATTTATTCCAGTTCATCGATCGGTGTCGGTACTGATACCCCGGAACGGCGATTTCATCTTAAAGGAAGCAATGCGGTAGCCAGAATCGATAGACCGGAAAATTCGGCCAGTTTTATGCTGGTAAGAACTGATCCTTCGGGAAGCAGTGTTTACAAAACCTTTGTCATTGGGGTTGATGCAGCCGGGGTAAACAACGGCAATTTTTTTATTAGAGATAATGGAACGGAAACTTCAGGAAACGGTTTGGCGGTCAGAGTGTTTATCGACAATCAGGGCCGGGTCGGTATCGGGACAACTTCTCCTCAGGGTAAACTGGATGTAAATGGTGCGATTTATCAAAGAGGTTTTCAGGTTCATGCGGATTATGTTTTCGACCAGGATTATGTGCTTGAATCAATTGAAGAACATGCCCGCTATATGTGGGAGCATAAACATCTTAAGTCCGTACCGGCGGCTGTAAAGGATGCCGACGGAAGGGAAGTGATTGAAACAGGCGCCCACCTTCGAGGAATTTTGGAAGAGCTGGAAAAGGCGCATATATACATCGAACGGCTAAACCAGCGGATTGCCGAACTGGAAAAAACTATCGCAAAACAATAGCTAAGGTAGATTCTAAGGAAGGTTCTGCTGGATTGCCAGTTGGGATTTTCCAGCTCTAATGCCGAAGAAATTTGCTAAATCAACTCTGAAGCTGGTTATTTTTACATGGATGGCCGCGATAGCGGTCTGAGACGCTTTCAGCTCATCCGGAAAAACTGGGCAGGAAAACTAAGGACATGACCTGACTTCTGCAGGAAATCCGGATCGCGTCCCCAGCTCTCCTGCTTTTTACGTCACTAGACAAGCTGAATCAATCGCGCTGAATCGTTGCGAAGCTTGTTTATTTATTGCAAACAATATTGTAAATCTGTGGTTTGGTGAGTCGATGGAAAAACTAAATCAGCCTTTTTTTATTGTGGGTTGCGGAAGAAGTGGAACTTCACTTTTAAGGGCTATACTGAATAATCATCGGGATATCGCTATCCCGACGGAATCATTGTTCATCACGGATTATCTGAAGGCTTGCCGCAAGAAAAAACTGCGTGAATTGATATGTCTTTTGATTAAGGAACCGGAAATTCGCGAATGGGGGATAGAACTGGATGAAAATGATTTTGAGAAATGTCGAAACCTCGTTGAGGTGATCGATTTATGCCATCTGAAATACGCTGATATTAAAGGGAAAAAAATTTGGGGGCAAAAAACCCCGCGTTTTGTTCGGGAACTTGATTTGCTGGCGAGTAATTTTCCGGAAGCTCGTTTTATTCATCTTATTCGCGATCCCAGGGCCGTGGTGGAGTCATTGATCCGGTCCAATGTTCACCGTAGCAATGCTTATTTTGGCGCGCTGAGATGGAATACTGATGTCCAGCATGGACTGGATTTTGAGGAAAAATATCCGGATAAGGTTTTTCGGGTGCACTATGAAGATCTGGTTAAAAACAGTGAGTCTACCATTAAGAGCATATTGGATTTTCTAAAGCTTCCCGATTACCAGGAGTCGATTTCAGCTGGTTTCGCCGGAGTCGAGGAGTATTCTAAATTCTACAAAAAGATACATGCCAATTTGAACCGAAAACTATCAACGGAGTTCATTGATTCTTGGCAAGAGCGGCTGTCTGCTGAAGATATAGAGATTGTGGAGTCCATCACCCGCAAGCAGATGTTGAATTTGGGGTACCAGCCGGTCACCAGTAAGGCTACGACGATTTCCGCTGGTAAAATAGCTGTATTGCGGAGCGAAAGATTCAAGGGGTTGTTGAAACAGCTTTTTCATTATACCTGGTACCGGCCAAGGTATCTCTATAGACTTGTACTGCGTAAATGGAAGCTGGGTTTGCTGGGAAATTTTTTCAGAGCGGTAAACTATTGACGGTAGTTTGAGAGATGTCAGGCTTCCAATTCGTTTTTTCTAAGCGGAATAGTGTTTTTGGGGAGGAAAAATCGGCGATAATTTTTAGTTCAATAATGGGGCATTAGAGCGACTTTTTTGGCCCACAAAGGGAGTTGTTGTCAAGATACACTTAAGATTTATACCTTTTGGCCGCAGGTAAAACGCCTCGCATAGTTGTCCCATACAACCTTATCAGGATATTTTGTTTTAATTTCCAGGATTGTATCGCGGCCGAAGTCTCTGAACTGCAGCTTGTAGGCATGCAGGCAGATCTCGCCGGGCAGGTAGCGCTCAGGGCTGTTGTAGAGTTTATCACCGATGATGGGGTGACCACTATACGCCAGCTGAGCCCTGATCTGATGATAACGACCTGTTTTGGGTTCCACCAGGAGCAGACTTCTCTCGTTGCTTGCTTCGATAGTCCGGTAAAACAACACGCATGACTTAGAGTTTTCCCCTTTGGTGTCGCTGACAAGAGCCTTCTTGTTTTTCAGATCCTTTTCCAGATAATTCGCCAGGCTTCTGCTCGGAAAACTCAGTCTCCCTGAAACTACCGCAAGATATGTTTTTTGGATCGCCCTGTTTTCGAACAGGGCACTGAAATGCTTTACAGCGCTTTTCTTTTTACAAAACAAAACAATTCCGCTCGTGACCTTGTCCAGGCGATGAACCACCCCGATAAAAACCTTTCTTTTTTGCCGAGAGAGATATTCTTTGACCTGATTTTCGAGTGAATCTTCAAAGGGATTCATCTCCGTGATCAGTCCCGATGGTTTATCGACAATCAGGTAAGCATCGGTTTCGTGAACAATTGATAATCTCATCGATAGGACGGCAATTTATAGTTAATGTGATTTGCTTGAGGTGGTGTTTTCGATTGTTCCGGAAACTTATTCAATCGCCAGGATCCTCTCCGCGCTTTCTCTCCAGCTGAAGCGGCCGCAATTTCCCAGCCCTTTTTGTTTGAGCCGGCTTCTTAATTCTTCATCCATAATTATAATCCGTAGCTTCTCGTTGATGTCGGAGATCTTTTCCGGGTCGCAGTACAGCGCGCTGTCGCCGAAAACCTCAGGCAGGGAAGCGCGATTGGAAACGATGACCGGGCAGCCCTGGGCCTGCGCTTCCAAGGGGGGAAGACCGAAGCCCTCGTAAAGCGAAGGATAGCAGAAACATACGGCATGACTGTAAAGAGAGGTCAACTGCCGATCTTCAATGTAGCCGGTGAAGATAACCTTATCCTGATTCCGGTCGGTAAGTTTGTTTTCGGCATGGGGGGGGCTTCCGCTGAAAACCCGGTGATCGCCGTTGCCGACGATGACAAGGCGTAAATCCGAATCCGACAATTCAAGAAAAGCGGCGATTAGGCGGGCCATGTTTTTGCGCGGATCCTTGGCTCCCGCCGCGAGGATGTAAGGCCATGGATAGGGACTTGAGTCATTGTCCCGAGCTTTCTGCCCTGGGTCCACGGCATTGTAAACGACGGTAATCTTGTCCGGAGGAATCTTGAAATAGGAGTGGATATCCTGTTTAGAATGGCGGCTGACGGTGATGACCTGTCGGGCGCGCCGGGCCAGACGCGGTAAAAGAAGATTATAAAGAGCCGCGAATTGTCGTGAAAAAAATTCAGGGAAGAGTCTGAAGGCCAGATCATGGATGGTGACAAGGTTGTTTTGGTAAAAATAAGGGGCGGTATTGACCAGATTAAGCAGGCGCGGCCGGCCGCGACGTGCAAGGTGGAGGGGCAGGTCGATCTGTTCCCAGAGCAGATTGGCGGGTAAATTCAACTTTTGGTAGAGCCGATAGCTTCTCGCGCCGATGATTTCGACGCCCAGTTCGGAAGCCGCATGTTGGTTCATGATCGCCGGCGGGGCGAGGAAGATGGTTTCGGGCCGCAGTCGCTTCAGCTCGCGCGCGATATTGACGGCAAAGCGCTGCGTGCCGGTTACCTGTTGAGTCAGAAAGCGTGCGTTTACAAATAGAGGCATCATTATCCGAAGGCGCCGTCAATCTGAAATCCGCGGCAAAACATTCTGGCGGTTGGGTAGCGCATCATGAAAATCCCCATGTTTTTCGACCTGTTGTTTACTGTCAGATATCAGGTTTCGGATCTGGGTTTTCAGAACTTTTCCCTTACGAATTCGTCATATTTTTCGATGACGAATTCGTAAAACCTCCGCCGGAAGATATCGGTGTCGAAGCGCTGGGCGTTTTCCCGGCAGGCCGTGGCCGGGAAATTTTTTTCCTGGTTTTCGAAACGCTCGATTGCGTGCAACAGACTTTGCGGCTGCTGGGCGTTGAAAAAAAGGCCGGTGGCGGGTTTGCCGAAAGGATTTTCCGGGGGGACAATGGTTTCCCGGACGCCGCCCCGGCCATAGGCGATAACCGGCGTCCCGCAAGCCTGGGCCTCCAGGGGGACGATGCCGAAGTCCTCCTCCGCGGCAAAAAGAAAAGCCCTTGCCCGGCGCATGAAATTCCGAACCTTGTCGGTTTCCTGAAAACCGAGCAAGCTGACATTGTTAGGGGCGAGCGCGCGCAGTTTTTTTTCCTCGGGGCCGCCGCCGATGATCAGCAGCTTGCGCTTCGGACTAATGGCGAAGGCTTTGATCAGGACATCGATATGCTTGTAAGGCACCAGGCGCGAGACGGTCAGGTAGAAATCTTCTTTTTTTTCCGTTCCGGGGGTGAAATAGTCGGCTGCCACCGGAGGATGGATGATGGTGCTGCTGCGGCCGTAGATTTTTTTTATGCGCCGAGCAATAAAATCAGAAATGGCCAGATAATGATCAACCCCGGTCGCGGTTCTGTAATCCCAGAGCCTCATTTTGTGCAGCAGCCAGCGTGCCGGCAAGCTTTTCAGTCCGCTGTCGAGGCCCGCCTGGCGCAGGTATTGAAATTGTAAGTCCCAGGCGTAACGCATGGGACTGTAAACGTATGAAATATGCAATTGGTCAGGGCCGGTTATGACGCCTTTGGCGACCGCATGGTTGCAGGAGATAACCAGATCGTAGGCGCTCAGGTCGAATTGTTCGATCGCCAGGGGCATCAAGGGCAGATAGAGACGGTATTTCCCCCGGGCCAAGGGGAGTTTCTGGATGAAACTGGTGGTGCTGGTTTTTCCGCCGATGAAGCCGCGTTTGCCGGGAGGCAGAAAATCAACCAGGCAGAAGAGGTCGGCTTCGGGAAAAAGCGCAAGCATTTCCTCCAAAACCTTTTCGGCGCCGGCCTCGACCAGCAGCCATTCATGGATTATCGCGACCTTCACTGGTTGTTGCTCCGGGTAATCAAGGTTTTAAAATCGGATTCAAAGCGGGTTCGGACATAATCATATCCAGGCGGAACTGTCAAGCCGCCGGCCGGCTGGTCTTGCCGCCGTCTCACCGTTGAAAAAGTTAAGCAGCGGATTACGGTGGTTTGTCGGACATGCCCCGCGATATGGGGTTTCCCCTTGGCGTATTGCCCATTTCCCCATCAGCAACCTTCCGAAGTACATATCTTTTAT
This sequence comes from Pseudomonadota bacterium, assembly GCA_011049115.1. NCBI lineage: Bacteria > Pseudomonadati > Pseudomonadota > Pseudomonadota bacterium. The sequence continues at coordinate 3,300 of DSCM01000114.1, read as the reverse complement.
AACTTGTATATTTCGTTTATAAACTCCGCCTCTGCGGCAAGAAGCGCGCACCGCGGGGCAGCTTCGCTTGATCTCTTCAGAAAATCAAAACCGGCGCCCGCACCGATAACATATCCACCCACCCTTGCTCGCTGATTTATGAGACGGCCGGAGGCCTTACGGGTTATTGACAAAAGTGAAGATAAGTATTAGTGCAAAAAACATTTCTGTAACGATTCAGCCCCGTTGAGTTCAGTTTGTAGTGAGATGTGAAAAACAGGAAATCCGGGCAGGAAAAGCTGGGTCGGAAAATCTGGGGACATGACCTGATTTCCACAGGAGATCTATGATCGTGTCCCCAGATTTTTCGCGAAACTTCCCCCATATTTCCGGCTTGGCTGAAGGGCTACAAATTTTTTTTATTTCTTAAGCCGTTGCCGTAGATTAATTTTTATCTCATGCCGAATTCATTTCGCAGTCAGTTGGGCTATCTGGGCTCGTTCGTTCGGAAGAAAAATTTCTGGATTGTCCTGGCGGTTGATATCGTGCTTCTGCTGGCCGCCCATTACTTCGCCTACCTGATCCGTTTTTCGGGCGGCTTTCACGATTCCCAGTATTTCCTGCAGTTTACGATGGCCCTGCCGTTGGTTATCCTGGTTAAGCTGCCGGTTTTTTATGTTTGCGGCCTTTATCGGGGCATGTGGCGCTATACCAGCCTGAACGATCTGCTCAATATCACCAGGGCGGTTTTTATTTCTTATCTTGTTCTGGTGGCGTCGATTCTTCTGATCAATCGTTTTCATAACTTTTCCCGGTCGATTTTTCTTCTCGATGCGATTTTATCCTTTCTGCTGATCTGCGGGCATCGGGTCGGCATCCGCTATTTTTACCAGAAGATGTCGGGTTCGCGCCCCTTTTTAACCAACGCTCGCGGCAAGGATAAAAAACGCCTGCTCCTGATCGGGGCCGGCGACGCCGCCGAGCAGATTATTCGCGAGGTCGGAAACAGCCCGACCCTCCCGTACGTGATCGTCGGGCTGGTTGATGACAATCCCAGAAAAATCGGGTTGAAAATCCATAACATTCCGGTTTTGGGGCTAACCCGCGACCTGTGCGAGCATTGCGCCCGAAACCGGGTGGAAGAGATTCTGATCGCCATCTCGGCGTTGTCCGGCGAGCAGATGAAACGTCTCAACGAGCTTTGTCAGGGCGCTCAGATCGAGTACAAGGTGCTGCCCGGCCTGGGTGAGTTGATCGACGGCCGGGTATCGATCAAAGCCATGCGCGATATCTCCTACAAGGATCTGCTCGGTCGGGCCGAGGTTTGTCTCGACGAGTCTGAAATCGGAGAATTTCTTACCGGCAAGATAATTCTCGTGACTGGGGCCGGCGGCTCGATCGGTTCGGAACTCTGTCGCCAGATCGTGCGCTATCGGCCCGCGCGCCTGCTGCTGCTGGATGCGGGAGAAGAAAATCTTTATAATATTCAGATGGAACTGGAACACGAATACAATTTTACCCATTGCCGCCCTTTTCTCGGCAAGATTCAGAATTTTAAACTGCTCGACAGCATTCTCGGCGCTTGCCGACCTACCATCATCTTTCACGCGGCGGCCTACAAGCATGTTCCTCTGGTGGAAATCAATCCCTGGGAAGCGGTTTTCAATAATATCAAAGGCAGCGCCTGCCTGATTGAAGCGGCGATCGTACACCGGGTCGAGCGTTTCGTGCTGGTTTCGACCGACAAAGCCGTACGCCCGACCAATGTCATGGGGGCTTCCAAGCGTCTGACCGAGCTGCTCATGCTTGCCTGCACCAGGGAAAACTGGGACGGCACCCTGCAGTATGCCGGCAAGGTTACCGGCGCGATTTCCCACAACACGATTTTTCAGGCGGTCCGCTTCGGCAACGTGCTGGGTTCTTCCGGCTCGGTGATTCCCTTGTTCAAACGCCAGATCGAGGCCGGCGGCCCGGTGACGGTTACCGACCCGGAGATCACCCGCTATTTTATGTCGATTGAAGAGGCCGCCAGGCTTATCCTGCAGGCCGGCGCCATGGGCCGGGGCGGTGAGATTTTTATTCTGAAGATGGGCCTGCCTGTTAAAATCGATAAAATGGCGCGAGATCTCATTCGCCTGGCCGGACGTGAACCGGATACCGAGATTCCGATTAAATATATCGGCTTGCGTCCCGGGGAAAAGCTTTACGAGGAGCTGATCAGTGAAGGCGAGGGTATTATTTCTACCCGGCATGATAAAATTATGGAATTGAAGGGCCAGGGACCAGTCTATGCCGAGCTCAACCAGGCTCTGACCCGGTTGAAAAAATGCGCCAAGGATTTTGATGCCGCCGGGATTCGCGGTTTACTCAAAGAAATTATTCCTGAATATCAACCGGCAATAATCGACGATTTTCAGGCAACCGACCGGCAATTAGTGGATAAATCTGAAAAATTATGAATGATACTTCCTCCAAGCTTGAATCGTACCCCGGTTATCCCTGCAACGACGATGAAATCGATCTGGTCGATCTGGCCCGGGTCATCTGGAAACGCCGCCGAACCGGCTTGATGTTTTTTCTGGTGGCGGTGCTGGGCGGCGCGAGCTGCAGTCCCGCCTCAAGGTTCACGGTAATGAAGCGGTGCAGGCGACCAGGCGTTTTGTCGTGGTCGAAAAGATCGATAAAATCAAGGACCGTTTAAAACATCAACAGCTTCAGCTTGAAGCCTTGCAGGAAAGACAGCTCAAGCTCGCCGAGAAAGAAACCCACGTCAAGGAGATGATCGCCTCGGAAGGGGCGTACCTGGCCCAGGCCGAGAGCAGTCGGCAACAGGCCGCCGGCGGCGTCGGCAGTGAAAGCAAGGCCCTGGTTCTGTTGATGATCGACAATCAGCTGGAGCAGGCTCGTCTGCGTCTTCGAGATTATCAAAACAGCCTGCTTTTCGAGCTCCCCCAGGAACGCCGGTCCCTGGACCAGAGTATTCTGGAGTTGCAGCTTGGCAAAGAGCGGCTGGCCAAGGAGCTCGATGATCTTCAAAACCAGCTGGTCGCTCTGGAGAATAAACGTTTGGAAGAGATCGAGGAGATAAAAAAAAGGTGTTGCGACAAAGTGTTTTTTTTAATTCACAGAGAATTTCGAGAGGGTGTAAAAAAGATTGTGTAAATGGCTATTCAGGGGTACACCGTGACCCCACCCATTAAGAGGTGGCCGCCGATCTGAAAACCATTTATCAGGCGACAACGGCCGAGCAGGCTGAAATGAACCTGGCGGCATTCGAGACAAAGTGGGATCAATCTCATCCCTCCATCGGCCAGTCCTGGC
>DSCM01000113.1 GCA_011049115.1 Pseudomonadota bacterium | reverse complement strand
TGGCTTACCCAGAAAGTCAGGCGTTCACGCTGACTACCTGGGGTGGCAACCTGGCGATCAACTTCGTCCTAAACACGTAACCCCAGTTCTTCGATAAAAGAGTATGAGTCCAATAGGCTTAAGTTCCCCCGGGAGGCAACTCGCGGACAGCATGGGCGCGAAAAGGGCTCAGAGGGCGGTGGTTGTCAGCCGGAATGAGATGGTTAGGGTTTTTATGATCATGCAGGTATGGGGGCGGTCGCCAAGCTGCTTGTCTGTAGGGCCTGCCGGCTGCCACTCAGTCTCAAGCAGGGCGCGGCGACGCGTTTCAGTCATAACGAAGAACTCCGAGGGTCATCGCTTTTCGTCTGCGGCAAGTGATCTCAGGAGATCAGGGAAAGCATGTTGGTTCGGCTGATGATGCCGACAACCTTGCGTTGGTTGTCAATCACCGGCAGCAGGTTGATCTTTCGGGAAAGCATCAACTCGGCGATCTCGCCGGTCGGGGTCGAGGGGCTGACCGTCAGGCAATCCCGGCTGTACAGGTCGGCGACGGTGCTGGCGGTCAGTTTTTTTAGCTCCATGTCCATTTTGAAGGGATTTTCAAAATAGAGCACGGCGTCCAGAATGGTGAAAAAGGTTGGTATATGCATGGGTTTTTCGGTGAATAAAAGATCGGTTTCAGTCACGATTCCCAATAAGGCGCCGTCTTTGTCGACTACCGGAACGCCGCTGATGCGCTTGTCGGCCAACAACTTTGCCAGTTCCTTGATGCCTGTGTCCAGGGTTGCCGTAATTACCGGGGTGGTCATGATATCCTGTGCGTATTTCATGTTTGAACTCCTTCCAAGACTGGTGCCTGAGGCTTGCGGAGCGATCTTTATTTGCGATAAGAAAGTATTGGCGCGTTCTTACCTGTCTTCTAAATTATAGGAGGCGGTCGCAACTGTCAACCGCTTTTTCCCGGTTCTGGATAAAGCTGAGCCGGGATGAAGAGTTGACATTTCCGCGCCTTTACGTTATAAGTCATCGTCTGGAGGCGAAGAATTGCTCGCGCAGTTGTTATTTTGAGCTTTCGGCGGCAGAAACCAGAAAATGAAAAGACACTTGAGAGGACTTTTCAGTTGCTCCCAGGTGTCTTTTTTTATGGTTGGTAAAATGGATAGCAGGGTTTCCGATCTCTGTCACTTTTACGGTTACCGGAGCCGGGTTGGTTTCGGTCGGCGGCGTTGTTTATTATCTGTCAATCCTGCATTCGGGGCGGTTCTTCAAAAGATTAAGGGCTGTTTGCCGAATGAGCGCGGAGGAATTTTTGGAGTTGGATTTATATGTTATTTGCTGAACTGGGTTTAGAACCCGGATTGTTACAAGCGGTTGCCGATCAGGGTTATACGGTGCCGACCCCGATTCAGGAACGGGCTATTCCCGTGATTCTTGAGGGCCGTGATGTGATGGGGGGCGCCCAGACCGGAACCGGTAAAACCGCCGCTTTTGCCTTGCCCATTCTGCAGCTTCTCGGAGGAAGCCGCAGTGTCGGCCGGCGTCCTCGCTGCCTGGTTCTGGCCCCGACCCGCGAGCTTGCCGCCCAGGTCGGGGAATCGATGTCGATTTACGGCCGGCATCTGGCGTTGCGTTCCCTGATTATTTTCGGCGGGGTTGGGATCAATCCGCAGATTGAGGGACTGCGCCGCGGCGTCGATATCCTGGTGGCGACCCCGGGCCGCCTGCTCGACCATGTCGGTCAGAAAACCCTGGATCTTGCGGCGGTTGAAATTCTGGTTCTGGATGAAGCCGACCGCATGCTTGACATGGGTTTTATTCACGATATCAAAAAGATTCTTAAGCTGTTGCCGGCTAAAAGACAGAATCTGCTGTTTTCGGCGACCTATTCCGATGACATCCGGCAGTTGGCCGATGGCCTGCTGAACCAGCCGGAAATGATCGAGGTAGCCCGGCGCAACACGGCGGCGGAGAAGGTTGAGCAGGTAATTCATCCGGTCGGTCTCAAGGCCAAGCGGCAGCTGCTGGCGCAGCTGATCAGGGATGAAGCCTGGGAACGGGCCTTGGTTTTTACCCGGACCAAACGCGGCGCCAATCGTCTGGCCCTGTTTCTCGAAACCAACGGCATCGGAGCCGCCGCGATTCACGGGAACAAAAGTCAGGCGGCTAGAACCCGGGCCCTGACGGAGTTCAAAAAAGGTGGTCTGCGTATCCTGGTGGCGACCGATATCGCGGCCCGTGGTCTTGATATCGATCAGCTTCCCCAGGTGGTCAATTTTGATTTGCCCAACGTTGCCGAGGACTATATTCATCGTATCGGCCGCACCGGCCGGGCCGGCTGCAGCGGTCGGGCGGTCTCTTTGGTCAGCGCCGATGAGGAAAAACTTCTGCGCCCGATTGAGCGTCTTTTAGGTCGCAAGATCACGGTGAAGGTTATTGAAGGTTTTGCGCAGAACCCGGATGATGTCAACGAAGAAACCTTGGTTGGTTTCCGCGGGCGGGGGCCGCAGCGCTCTGGAGGCGGAGCCTCATTTAAATCCGGGACCGGTCGCGTCCGCTCCGATGCGCGGCGCCAGGGTGGCGAACGCAGGCCTCGAGCCGCTTCCGGAAACAACTCCTCCCGGCCCCAGAGCGCCAGGGCGTTTTAAGCTGCTGCCTTAATTGAAAAAAGCCGGGGGAAAAGAGTTTCCCCCGGCTTTTTTTTATGCTTCGCGTTTGCGCCCGGCGCGTTTGCGGTCGACTTCCTTGAGCATGCGTTTGCGCAGGCGGATCTGGCTGGGAGTGACCTCGACCAGTTCATCTTCGTCAATGAATTCCAGCGCCTGTTCCAGGGAAAAGTTGATCGGCGGAGTCAGGATGATGTTCTCATCGCAGCCCGCCGCTCGAATATTGGTGAGCTGCTTGGCTTTGGTCGGGTTGACGGCAAGGTCGTTGCCGCGGGAGTGAATGCCGATGATCTGGCCCTCGTAGACCTGCACGTTGGGGCCGATTAGAAGCTGGCCGCGTTCCTGCAGGTTGAAGAGGGCATAGGCCAGCACCTTGCCCTGCAGCATGGAGACCAGCACTCCGTTTTTCCGGCTGCCCAGCTCGCCGGCCAGGCGCGGGCCGTAATGGTCGAAGATGTGGTTCATGATGCCGCTGCCCGAAGTCAGGGTCATGAACTGGGAACGAAAACCGATCAGCCCGCGTGACGGGACCGTGAAATCAAGCCGCACCCGACCCTTGTCGTCGAGTCTGAGATTGGTCAGTTCCGCCTTGCGCTGCCCCAGGGCTTCGATAACTCCGCCCTGATGCTGCTCTTCGCAGTCGATAACCAGCATCTCAAAAGGTTCTTGTCTGATGCCGTCAATCTCCCGAATGATGACTTCCGGTCGGGAAACCCCCATCTCGTAACCTTCGCGGCGCATCTTTTCAATCAGGACGGAAAGATGCAGTTCACCCCGGCCGGAAACCACAAAACGATCCGGGCTGTTGCCCGGCGCTACCCGCAGAGCGACGTCATGAATCAGTTCCCGTTCGAGGCGATCCTTGAGATTGCGACTGGTGACATACTTGCCGTCGAGTCCGGCAAAGGGCGAGTCGTTAACCTGAAAGGTCATGCTGACCGTGGGTTCGTCGATGCTTAACGGGGGCAGGGCCTCGGGGCGATCCGGGGCGCAGAGGGTATCCGAGATCTGCAGTCCCTCAACCCCGCTGATACTGATGATATCTCCGGCCAGGGCTTCCTTGATTTCGGTGCGTTCCAGGCCGAGGTGCCCCATGACCGTGAGAATCCGGGCGTTGCATCGACCGCCGTCGCGGTCGATGACGACAATCGGGGTATTGCCCTGAATCCGACCGCGCTGAATTCGTCCCAGCCCGATAACCCCGACATAACTGCTGTAATCAAGGGCGCAGATCTGCATCTGAAACGGCCCGTCGGGATCAACCGCCGGAGGCTTGACCCGGTCGACGATCAGCTGCAGGAGCGGGGTCATGTCTGAGGCCAGGGCATTCATTTCAAGACCGGCGACCCCGGTCACCGCCGAGGCGTAGACCACGGGAAAATCAAGTTGCTCATCGGTTGCTCCCAGGCGGCCGAAAAGATCGAAAACCTGATCCACCACCCAGTCCGGCCGTGCTTCCTCGCGGTCGATTTTATTGATGACGACAATTGGATTCAGACCCGCTTTAAAGGCTTTCTGGGTGACGAAACGGGTCTGCGGCATGGGTCCCTCGACGGCGTCTACCAGCAAAAGGACCGAGTCAACCATGGAAAGAATGCGTTCAACCTCGCCGCCGAAGTCGGCATGACCGGGGGTGTCGACGATGTTGATATGGTAATCATGCCAGCTGATCGCCGTGCTCTTGGCGAGGATCGTGATGCCCCGTTCCCGTTCCTGGTCGTTGGAGTCCATGATGCGTTCCTTGCCGCGGTCGCGTCGGCCCAGGGTGCCGGATTGCTGCAGAAGACGATCGACCAGCGTGGTTTTGCCGTGATCGACATGGGCGATGATGGCGATATTTCTGAGGTTGCTGCGGTTGCTCAAGATTCGTTACCTTACCTTGCCTTTGTTTTTTAAAATGAGCGGGGGGCAGATCATTGGAACCTGCCCCCCGCGGTGAATGTCTGTGCAGATGGAAATTTTCCCGACTCAGCCTGAACGCGCGACGAGGTACACCTTTGCCGGCGGCTTGTCAAGGAATATAATTTTACTGGCTTCGCGCCCGCGCCACCGGTTTGGTTCCCTTTACAGTTTCCCGGCCAAGGCCGGACGAGCGTCACGGCGTCCGACTTCTGTGGCCGCCGCCTGCCTCACAGGTTGCGGGCACCTCGCCTTAGAAGCGGTTACCGTGGCCTCCCGTTTTTCGCGACTTCAATTGAAGCGCCCCTGCGCTCAGAGAGGTCAAGGTCATATCTTTGCTGATCGGCCAGCTGGTTTTCGGGCAAGGCCGGGCTGAAAAGATAGCCCTGGCCGTAGTCGGCGCCCAGCTCAAGCATGGTTTTCAGAATCTCCCTGGAACTAACGAACTCGGCGATTACCAGCATTTGCGACTGATGGGCGAAGTTGATGATCGAAGCCAGCAGCTCGCGGATCTGGGGACTATTGTTGACCTGTCTGACCAGGGAGCCATCCAGCTTGATATAGTCGGCCCGCATCTCAGTCAGATAGGTGAAATTGGCGTAACCGGAACCAAAGTCATCGATCGCGATGGTGATGCCCTCCTGGCGTAAAAGATCCAGCGCCTGCATGGCGTTTTCATAGTTCTGAATGTTCTCGGTCTCGACGATCTCGATCGTCAGTCGTTTGATGATGTCCTTTTGTCTGGCCGTGGTGAGCAGGAGTGCCACGGTTTCCGGGCGCAGCAGATCGTCGACCGAGAGGTTGATTGAAACCGCGTCCCGGCGTTGTTGAAAACAGGCGCAGGCCTGGTCGATGATGGTCATGGTCATGTAGGCGTAATGGTGGGTCTGTTTCATGATGGGCAGGAACTCATGCGGAGGGACGGCCCGGCCTTTTTCATCCAGCAGGCGCATCAGGGCTTCATACTTTAAGACCGCCCCGCTGCGCAGGTCGACAATTGGCTGATAGTAGGGCACCAGCCGTTGATCGCGCAGAGCCTGTAAAACCTCATTGAGCCAGTAACTGCGGCTCAGATGTTCGTTATCCAGCTCGATTGAATAGCGGACCAGGGCGGTATTGGCCTTTTTCGCTTTTTTCAAGGCGATGTCGGCGCAGCAGAGAAGATTTTTGTCGGCGAGCGCCAACCCGCAGCAGAAACTTATATAAATGGTTTTGGAGGAGGCGGTCTGACATGGATGTTTGGTGAAAAAATCGAGAAAATGGTAGCTGCGTTCCAGGTTTTTGTCGGTTGCCGGGGGATCGCTCAGGACGGCAAAGGTATCGGCCTGCAGGCGATAGTGCTGGTAATGTTTTTCATGGAAGATGTTAACGAGTTGCTCCGCCACCCATTTCAGGATCTGGTCTGCGGCCGCATTGCCGAGATCATGATTGAGGTCATGAAAGCCGTTGATGTCGAAAAGCATCAGTTCTTTGTTGCCGGGGTGGTCCGCGATATTCTGCAGGAGTTTATAGCGGCTGCCGAGAGAGGTCAGGTTGTCGGTGGCGAAGGCGAGCTTGAGTTTTTCCCGGCTTTCCAGTAATTCGGTGATGTCGTGGCGGGCGGCCAGATATTCAACGATGCGGCCGCGCTCATCGCGAAGGGGGGCGATGACGATGTCGGTGATGTAGGCGGAGCCGTGTTTGCTGCGGTTCTTGCCGGTGCCGCGCCAGACCTTGCCCTGCTCGATGGTTTCCCAGAGATTCTTGAACACCGCTTTCGGTACGCTCGGGTGACGGAAGATATTATGCGGCCGCCCATTGATTTCCTCCCAGCTGTAGCCGGAGACTTTCAGCAGGGCCTGGTTGGCGTAAGTTATGTTGCCCTCGAGATCACTCTTGGAGACCAGGCAGGAAAGGTCGAGAATGGTTTTGTACTGCTCCAGTTCTCGCAGGTGATGTCGGCTGTTGTTTTCCAGCTGCTTGATATGGCGGGTTGTCAAGAGAAAAACCAGCAGGTTGAACAATAAATTAAGGCCGAGCAGCAGCAGGCCCAGCCGGGCATTCTGCCAGGTGGTGTTTTTTAGTTTTTGTTTCTGCGCGGCAAAACTTTGTTCGAACTCGCTGATATACAGTCCGGTGCCGATCGTCCATTGCCAGGGCGGAAAAAGTTCAACATAGGCGACCTTGTCTTCATAATAGAGGTCGGTCTTGTTTGGATTGGGATGGCGATAAAAGCAGATTCCTTTACCGCTTGCGGCGCAGTCCACCAGCTGTCGGGCGGTCTTCTCCATTCCGGGATTTATGGGCAAGGGTGAGAGGTCGTGATTAAAGGGCTGGTCCAGGACTCCGCGCATCAGGGGCCGGCCTTCACGGTCGAGAACAAAAAAATAGCCGGAATTCATTTCTCCGAAACGCTTTTCGGCTAACTCCCGCAGGGTCTGGCGTTGCAACTCCTGTTCAATAATGTCCGCGCTTTTGTAGGTGACGACAAACCAGTCGGCGGCCGCGATCGGACAGACCACGGCCAGGTGCTCGGATTGATCGGGCTGACGGCAATCCAGGCAGGGCAGGCGGCATTCGTGCACTCCGGTGCAGCTCAATATTTGTTCAACCAGATTTTTCGTCAGGGGGTTGCTTTCCATGCAGGATTGAAGGTTTTGTCCTTTGAGTTCCGGGTAACGGCTGTGCAGCCGAAACCTGGTTTTTTGGTCCAGAATGAAATACTCGGAGTTTTCTTCAGCCCAGGGGGTCAGGCGCGCCAGGGAGGTCAGGGCGGTGAGGATTTCGTCTTCATTCAGGCCCTGCCGGAATTGCAGATCGATAAAACCGGCGATGATGCCGGCCCGGTATCTGAGCATGCGGCTAGTTTGCCGGGGCAGCTCCCGGCGTTTGTCGTGCAGGGCCTTGATGCGGTTTCTGACTTCCTGAGTGATTTGTTCTTTTCGAGCGCTCAGTTGCGTATCGTGATATTCCTGCAGTTGGTTTTGGTAGTTTTGCAGCGGCAGGAAAATAAAAACATAGCTCAGGCTGATCGCCAGAAAACTGCTGGTGGCCAGAATCGCGAGGAGATTTAAACGGGTGATGGGGCGCATGATTTTAAATAACTGACCAAGGAGAAGATCAAACGGGAAAAGAAAGGTCCTGCGTCTGGCGTCAATCGATGTATAGATGATTAGCTTGGCGGTTGGCTTCTTAGCATGAGATCGGGTTTGGTTCGACCTTTACTTTATGTTCAGGCGCTGCCTGCGGTTGGTGCCGTTTAACCTTTGATGACCGCCAGGGGGCGCAATTCGACCAGAACCTCGACCAGGTCTTTCTGATTATCGAGAACCTGGTCGATATTTTTATAGGCGCCGGCGGCTTCGTCCAGGTCCAGGGGGCGGCGCAGAGAGTGAATAATGCCCTGGTCTTCGAGTTTTTTTCTTTCCCCATCGAAATTGAGCCGGCGTTGCGCTTCCTTGCGGCCCATGACGCGGCCGGCGCCATGGGCGCAGGAGAGGAAACTTTCGGGGTTGCCCAGGCCCTTGACGATATAGCTGGGGCTGCCCTGGGATCCGGGAACAATGCCGATTTCATCGACCCGAGCCCGGGTCGCGCCTTTACGGTGGACCATGACCTCGTGACCGAAGTGTTTTTCCCGGGCGGCATAGTTGTGGGCGATATTGATGAGCTCGGCAAAGGTTGTCTGCGGCTGTAGGTTCCGCAGAGCCTCCTGGATTTGCGCCATCATTAACAGGCGGTTGGCGTAGGCGAAGGCGACGCAATAATTCATCTCGGCCAGATAATTGCGTCCGGCCTCGCTTTCCAGTTCGAGAAAAGCGAGCTGCCAGGCGCTGGGGATGGCGGAACCCAGGCGCTGATTGATCTTGATCGCCAGCTGGTTATAGTGGTTGGCGACCTTGAATCCGAGATTGCGGCTGCCGGAGTGCAGCATCAGCCAGATAAAACCGTCGCTGCCTTTCTGTATCTCAATAAAATGATTCCCTCCGCCCAGGGTGCCGAGCTGCGTTCGGGCGTTTTCGTATTCCCGGCTAATAACGGGCAGATGCTTGAGGCGAAAACCCGGCGGCGGTTGCGGCATCAGGGCCGCGTCCTGACGGCGCTGATGGTGTTTGGAGCCGACCGGCACCCTCTTTCTGATTTCCGCGAGGGTGGCTTGCAGGGTTTCGCTGGAGAGCTGGCGCAGCGAGGTTTTGACGGCGCCCATGCCGCAGCCGATATCAACGCCAACGGCGTTGGGGATGACCACGCCGGTGGTGGCCAGGACGCCGCCGATCGGCATGCCGTAACCGACATGAGCGTCCGGCATGATCGCTACATGAGAAAAGATAAAGGGAAGGTTGGCCAGGTTGCGGGCCTGGGCCAGGGCCTGCGGTTCAATATCCTCAAGCCAGAGTTTAATCGGTTTTTTTTCGCTGGCGATAATCTTTTTCATGTCAGGCGGGATCTTATCCCAGAAAACGGTTGAAGTAGCCGATATGAAGCAGGGGAAAGGTTTTTTTGAGCCTTTGCAGCAGTTCGTGAATGCCGATCGCCCCGGCGAAATCATCATCGAAGAGGTCCAGGTACTGACGCGGATCAATACAGAGATTGCGCATCTGAACCTGGTCGATGGCGTAGCGCTCAATCATTTGCATCAGGGCCTCGACCTCACGGGCGCTGTCCGTGACTCCGGGCATGACCAGCAGGTTGATCGCCAGATGCAGGCCGCCGCTTTTAGCCTCTTCCAGGGAACGCATGACATCTTTGAAAGCGTAGTTTCGCGGTCGGTAATAGGGCAGATAGGTGGCCTCGCGCGCCGAGTTCAGGCTGACCCGAATGGCATCCATGCCGGCTTCGGCTAGAGCGCGGACTTCCAGCGGCAGACTGGCATTGGTGTTGACGTTAAGGGTTCCGGCGTTGGTTTCCCGGCGGACCGCCCGGGCGAACTCGCAGATGCGTCCGGCCTGAAGGATCGGATCTCCCTCGCAGCCCTGGCCGAAACTCAATACCGGGTTTTCGGCCACGGAAATGTGCGGCAGGGCGACTTCAAGCAGTTCGTTCAGGCTCGGGACAAAATTGATTCTTTCATGTGAGGCCGGACAGCTCTCGCCTTTGCTGATCGCCATTTCATCCTGAAAGGAAAGACAGCCGATACAGTTGGCGTTGCAGGTGGGCGAGACCGGCAGAGGACATTCCCAGCGTTCTAAAAAAAAGTTCTTGGCCGCGAAGCAGTGGTTATCGAGGGCGCAGCCGCGCAGATGTTTGATCAGGCGGTTATGCGGATAGCTTTCAAGCTTTTTATCAACCCCGGCCACGACCTCCCGGTCATCAAAATACTCTGGTTCCCATTGCCGGTTTTCATCCACGCGGCAGGCGGTGGTGACATAACCGTGCTCGTCGGACCAGCCGACCGCGGTGTAGGACCAGAGCGGCAGGGTATAGTTCTTGTCGTGATAAGCAACCGCGGGCAGTAACAAGCGGCTGTAGGCCGGGGGCAGAAACGCAGCAACCCCTTGCAGGCCGCGGTTGCCGACCCCGTCCAGCCGGATGATCGGGTCCTGGCGGTCGGAACTCGGGTCAAAACCCAGGGTCTGACAGCCGGGGAAAAAGAACAGGCGGCTGCCGGGGGGCAGGGGGATCAATTCTGCAGCTTGCGGACGGCGGGTCTGGCGACCGCTTCCCCCCAGCATGAGCCAGGTGGGATGGTCGAAGATTTCCCCTTTAGGATTGGCGACCAGGGCGTACACCTGGTTGGGATCTATTGGTTTTGGCGTTGACATAGTTATCTAACTATAATAAGGGGTGCTGCTGGTTGATTATGGCGGCCGGGTGCGGTGCCGGTCGTGGTTCCGTATCGTCAAAAGAGTTGAAACTAACCGAATCATTTTATTAAATCAAGGAATATCCCCCAGCGATGCGTCAGGATTACGGAAAAAACTTAGCCCGCCGGTGTTTTTGGGCGCCGGCCCGGCTTCTTTTAATCTTTCTTCTGCTTTTCGGACTGAGCGCGGCCTGCGCTTCGCGCCGGACGACGGCTTCCGGAAATGCCCAATTCCTCTACCAGGAGGCGGAAAAAGCGTTTCAGAAAAAAAGTTACAGCCGGGCGCTGGAGCTTTTTCAGAACCTGCAGAATGATTTTCCCGACACCGAGGAGGCCAGGTTGGCCCTGTTGCGGACGGCGGATATTGCTTATTGCCGGAAAGAACTTGAGGAAGCGGCTCGAACCTATAACGATTTTATCAATTTTAATGCCGATCATCCCCGGGCCCCCTACGCTTTTTATCAGGTTGGGATGAGCCATTATGTGACCTCGAAAACCATTGATCTCGATCTTGAGGCCCTGCGCCAGGCACTTGAAACTTTTCAGGAAGCCTTGTCCCGTTATCCCGATCATCCGCCTTACACGGCGAAAATCATCCAGCGGATTAACGATTGCAAGCGACGTTTTGCCAAGCGGGAATTTTATGTTGGTTTTTATTACTATAAGAGCGGCAAGTTTCATTCGGCCATCAAGCGGTTTGAATACCTGCTGCAGAACTACCCTGGCTATATTGACGACAAGGTGCTGTATTATCTGGGCTTGGCCAATCTTAATCGGGGCGAGCTTGAGGCCGGGCAGCGTGCGCTGCTGACCCTGACCCGGGCTTTCCCCGAGAGCCCCTACACGGCCGAAGCCCGGTCACGTCTGGAGGAGGGAAAAGGACCGGGCTTACCCCTGTTGTTCATGGCGCGGGATTATTTTATCGTGCATGATTCAGATATCGGCGATGGCTATCTGACCACCTCCTTTGCCCCGGAAAATTACTCGCCCAGACTTTTTTCCCTGCTGAGAGGGCCGCGGCCGGCGGCCGCGGCCCAGGCGGAGGAGGTGACCTTTGCGTCACTGTATCAGCCGCGTTCTTTTGCCCACTCCGACGGTAAAAAGGCCTCGCCCGGCGCGGCAAAGGTTTCCGATCCCGCGCTTACTTTTCAGGGCCCTGCGCCGAAGGGTACGGTTCCTGACTTGCGGCCTCCGACGCATCTCGAAACCCGGGACGAGCCCCTCGAAATCATTTCAGACTGGACCGAGGCCGACCGTCAGCAGGGTATTATCACTTTTGGCGGCAAGGTTATCGCCAAACAGAAGGATATGGTGCTCTACGCCGACAAGGTGGTCAATTATTTTGATATGCAGACGCGTAAGCTGATTCGCGCCGTGGCGGTTGGTGATGTCAAGCTCAATCAGGCCGATAAATTTGTTACCTGCGAGCGCGCGGAGCTGCTTCAGGCCGAGAGAAAGGTGACCCTGACCGGTAATCCGGTGATGTGGCAGGGCGAGAACCGGGTTGCCGGGGAGCGCGTAGTGGTTTATCTGGATCAGAGTCAGGCCGAGGTTTTCGGCGGCAAAGAGGGTAAAGCCAAGGTCAGAATCGAGCCGCAGGAATAAACTTTATGGTATTTGATTTAGCGTGGAAGACCAAAGCTAAGATCAGAAGCTCGATGAAAAGCTGCCGCGCCCGGGGTTAATCAAAACGACGGTCAATGGTTGCCCTCTGTTTTTATGTCGGGCCTGTCGAAGCGGGGTTAGGAAGACGATTGCAAATCCGCGAGCCGGTCGGGGGTGACGAGGCCGCGTTCAGTGATAATCGCCGTAATCAAGCTCGCCGGGGTGATGTCAAAAGCGGGGTTGTAAACCGCGACGCCGGCCGGTGCCATTCTTTTTCCACCGCAACGGCGGACTTCGTCGGGGTCGCGTTCTTCGATCGGAATCCGGCTGCCGTCAGCCAGGGAAAAATCTATGGTGGTGGTCGGGGCCGCTATATAAAAAGGCAGGTTGTGAGCTTTCGCCGCCAGGGAGACCCCGTAAGTGCCGATCTTGTTGGCGGTATCGCCGTTGGCGGCGATGCGATCGGCGCCAACGATGACCAGATCGATTCTTCCCTGGCGCATGCAGTGGGCTGCCATGTTGTCGCAAATCAGCGTAACCGGAATGCCGTCTTGCTGTAATTCCCAGGCCGTCAGGCGGGAGCCTTGCAGGAGCGGCCGGGTTTCATCGGCGTAGACCTGAAATCTTTTCCCGGCAGTCCAGGCCGTACGTAACACTCCCAGGGCGGTGCCGTAGGCGGCGCAGGCCAGCGCTCCGGCATTGCAGTGCGTCAGAACCCGTGCCCCATCCGGAATCAGAGCGGCTCCGATTTCACCCAGGCGGCGGTGGGCCTGCTCGTCCTCGGCATAAATCATTGCGGCTTCCTCGAGGAGGCGTTCCTTCAGGCCGTTGAGGTCTGAAGGGGCCGCGGCCAGATAGTTCCGGCCGATTTTCCTCATGCGTGCCAAAGCCCAGAAGAGGTTGACCGCGGTCGGCCGGGTCGCGGCTAGCCGCCTCAGAATGGCTTCAAATTCATCTTGCCCTAACCTTCGATTCTGGTTGATTATTTCCTGTACGCCAACGACGACGCCATAGGCGCTGGCGACCCCGATTGCCGGCGCTCCCCGCACGGCCAGGGTTTCAATTGCCTCGCAGACCTGTTCAAGTTTGCTGCAATCAAGATAGATTTTTTTATGCGGTAGTCGCCGTTGATCGAGCAGGCGCAGGAAATCACCTGCCTTGAACCAGTTAATGGTCTGGAAAGGTTTCATATGTTGTCCGTCGGCTGAGTGCCTGGCTGGTTTACTCAATGACTTGGGGAACGGCAAAGAAGTTATCTTCCCGGGCCGGGGCATGGTTCAAGATCCTTTCGCCCAGTCCCTCTCGTAGGACATCCTCGCGCAGCGGGGTGGCCGTGGCCGATACATGGGCCATGGCCGGAACCGTGGAGGTGTCCAGTTCCTGGAGCTTTTCGACATAGCCCAGAATGGCGTTCAGTTGGGCGCCATATCTTAGCATTTCACTTTCATCCATCTCAATGCGGGCGAGAGTGGCAACGTGTTTGACCGTACCTAGATCGATTTTTTCAGGGGACATGATTTCTCCTCGTAATGGTTTAAAGAGGTTCAATTCAGTAATTATGATGTCTTTCAGGTTTTTAACCCTGCAACCCGCGGATCAGAGCCCTTATGCGCGACCTTCTGATGGCTGTCGGGTGCGGCCCTGAGCTGTAGGCCGGCTTGCAGGCCGATGGTTTTGCCGAGGGTAAAATTTATTCTGAACTGTAAAGCCAGTATATCGCATGTTTTACCGTAACTTGTCAAAAAGGATTTGGATTTTATTTCGCTTGTTTGTTTCCCGGAACCGGAGTTTTTTGTTGACGGAAGCCGCCTTAATATGTTCATGATATCGTCATGATCCACGAGGTTTCTGAATTGTTTTGTCAAAAGCGCATATCGACACGGGAAAGCCTATGAAGAAAACCTTTATTTATCTGAGCTTTTTTTTCAGTTTAATCTTTCTGTCGGCCTGCGCCGACTTTCCGGAAAAAGGCGCTTCGGATGATCGTGCTGGCGCAGGAGGTTTGCGGCGTCCTGCGACCCTGCAGATTTCAGAGCCGACAGCACTTTGGCTGAAACAGATTGAACAGCTGGAATGTCTGGGCGATTATTCCGGGGCCGTTCGGGTTTTGCGGGAGCGTTATCTGCGGTCGCCGGATCCGGTGCTAGCGGAACTCTACTCCAGACTTCTGACTAAGCTTGATGAGGGTGAACTGCACGACTGGTGGCGGATGGAAAGCGAAAAGGGGCTTGCCTGCTACTTGGCGGCCGAATCTTTCCGCCGGCTTGAACAGCGTCCCGCGAACCGCTTGACTCCGGCGGATCGGCGCCTGCTTTTTGACCTGGCCGAGAGGCTGAGCTCGGCTTGTGTTGAGGGCATCGCGGATGAGGTCAGGAACGCGGCTCAGGATTATTTGCTTCAGGAGCAGGCTGACGGCAGCAGCGCGATGCTGACCGTCGGCTGTCTTTTGCCCTTGAGCGGTTCAAATGCCGAGGCCGGCCAAAGCCTGCTGCGCGGTATGGAACTGGCCCTAGCTGTTTATCCTGAGAACACCCTGTCGCCGGCCGCGCGGTCCTTGGCCGGGGGTTCCACTGGGGCGGAGAACATGAATTCGGAAACCAGGCCAACCTTCGCAAGCCTGGCGGCGGCAACGTCAGTTTTGCCGGAGGAGGCTCGGTTTTTGTCGGGAAACTTACCCCGAATGCGTTTGCTGCTTTACGATACCGCCGGTGAAAGTGAGCGTGCACGTGCTGGAGTTCGCTATCTGGTTGAAGAAAAGGGGGTCTGTCTGTTACTTGGACCCTATACCGGCAAAGCGGCAAATTATGCGGCTGTGGAAGCTCAGAGTCTCGGGGTGACGATGGTCAGTTTGAGTCCTCTGTTGCGGGATCTGGATCGTTATCCGAATGTTTTTTTGCATTACCCGACGATCCACAACCAGGCTCAAGCTTTGGCGGAAGTGGCCATGAGTCGTATGGGAATCGGGTCTTTTGCGATTCTGGCGCCGCGTAACCCCTATGGGCGGACCTTTGCGGAAGTTTTCAGCCATTGGGTCGGCGTCTGGGGAGGGGAAGTTGTCAGGCAGGTCTTTTATGATGCCGGTCGTCCGGATTTCGGCCCGGCGATACGGGAATTGATCGGTAATGAGGTCTATCGTCGTTTCAAGGAACAACGCAGTGAGTACGAGGCCTGGTTGAAGGAACGCAGGGCTGAAGTAAAAAGCCCTGAAAAGGAAAATGCGGCGGTTGATCAGCTTGTTGGCCTGGCTCGGGAGATCGGTCTTTGGGAAGAAGAAGCGGCCTTGTTTGACGAAAAAACAGAAATCATGCCCCGGCCTTTGCTGGCCTGTGATTTCGAGGCGATTGTCATTCCCGATCGGGAGCAGACGTTAAAATTACTGATTCCTCAACTGGCTTTCTACGATCTTGAAGAGATGTTTCTTCTAGGCGGGCGCTACTGGAACAGCGAAGATCTTTTGCAGACGGTGGGTGAATATGGTGAAGGCGCCATCTTTGTCGATGCCTTTTTTGCCGACCGTCAAGGAAAAACCGCTGATCTGGGCTCCTTTCTGGATAGCTTCTCCGCGCTTTACCCGGAGGAAACTCCAGGCTTGCTGGAGGTGCTTGGTTATGACACCATCATGCTGCTGCGTCGTCTGGCTTTGGACCTTGAAGGAGGACGGTCCGATGCGGAAGCCTGGCGGCAGCTTCTGGCCGTTTGCCGCGATCTGCCTCTGGTTTCAGGTTTGACGACAGCTGCAACCGATGGTGAACTGACCAAAAAACTCTATCCCCTGATTTTTAAACGGGGGCAAATTGAATTGTTTGGGGGTGCTTGCCCCTCTGACAAATAATTCCGGCGGGATTATCGTATAGTTTCTGTCGGAATTGAACTTGACAACCAAGCCTTTTCTCGCGGTTTGGTTGTCAACCCGCGACCCGCATGTAGACCAGAGCGTAAAGGAAGAGAAAAATCAAAGAGATGCCGACCCCGATGCCGACTGGCAGGCGATAGTGATTTTCGTCGTAGCGGCGTTGCAGCAGTTCGCGCATGGCTTTTTCCTGGCCAATGATCGTATACCAGATAATTTCCAGCAGGGCGTAAGGATGGTGGCTGAGCTGGGCTGAGGTTTTAACCCGTTCGGCAAAAGCGGTCTGAATCTGGTTGCGGAGACGGTTGAGGGGGTAGGTGCAGAATAGCCGGACGGCCTTGCCGAAAACCCGGTAAAACCAGTCGGTGTCGAGCGAGATGGCTTTTTTGCCGGCTAAGAGCCTGTTTCGATAAAGGCAGAAGGCGGCCAAGGTCAGCAGGAGAAGCTGCAGAGAGGCGACGACATGGCTTGGCGCATAAGGATGAAAATGGACTTCATAGGGCAGCAGTCGGTAGAGTAACTGCGGAAAAATTCCGGTAATAATGCATAACCCGGCGGCCAGGGCCATCCCCAGCTGCATGTTGAGGGGCGGTTCCTTGACCTCGGCAATGATATCTTCGCTGCCGTCGGGCTGCCCGAACCAGACCCCCCAGGGCAGTTTCAGACCGACACTCAAAAATGTACCTACCGAAGCCAGGTGCAGCATCAGTTCAATGAGCGGACGATGGGCATAACCAGCGGCCGCGACAATCATGGTTTTGCTGACAAAGCCGTTGAACAGCGGCACCGCCGAGATGGAAAAGGCCCCCACCATGTAGAGCATCAGGGTTAGTGGCATCTTGCGGTAGAGAGCACGTCCTTTGAGGTCAAGCAGGTTCCGGCGGCCGGTGACCATGATCACCGCGCCCATGCCCATGAAAAGCAGGGCCTTGTAGAGAATGTGGCAGAAGGCATGGGCCCCGGCTCCGTTCAGGGCCATCTCGGAACCGAGTCCGACGGCACATACCATGTATCCGACCTGGCTGACGATATGGTAGGCCAGGAGCCGGCGCAGGTCTTTTTCAATGACCGCGTAGACAACCCCGTAGAGGGTCATGATGGCCCCCAGCCAGACCAGAATTTCGGTTCCGGCGAAGGAACGGGCCAGAACGTAGACCGCGCTTTTGGTGGTAAAGGCGGTCATGAAAACACTGCCGGTGATGGTGGCTTCCGGATAGGCATCGGGCAGCCAGGCGTGCAGCGGCGGGACCGCGGCATTGACGAGGAAGCCGAAGAGAATGAACTTGGCAGCCAGGGTGCTTGGATCAAAAGGATTAAAAGCGATGGAGCCGGTGTTGGAAACCTGCATGACAATGCCGCCCAACAGGATTGCGCCACCGAAAAGGTGGACCAGGGCGTAACGGAAACCGGCTTGCAGAGAGGTTTCGGTTTGGTTGTACCAGATCAGAAAAACCGAGGCCGCAGCCATGATTTCCCAGAAGAAAAAGAGGGAGAAGAGATCGCCGGCAAATACCACGCCGAGGGTGCTGCCGACGTAGAAATAGGCCGCGACGTGCTGTCCTATTTCCTTGATGTGAATGGCGTAGACCATGCTGACAAAGGAAATAATGACAAATATATAAGCAAACAGCAGGCTCAGCTTGTCAACCCGGCCCAGAATCAGTTCATAACCGAGAAAGTGGATTTGCCAGTAAACGCCTTCCGGCATGCGCAGAATGACGGCCAGGGCCGCCAGGGGAAGCAACAGGGCCAGCAATTGCTGTAGACGGCGCACGCGAATAAGAGGCAGCAGCAGCGCGCCGATGATATAGATAAAAGCGGGCGGCAGGTTAATCATGATCGTAGAAGCTCTGGTCCTTTAAAAGCCAGTTGTGACCCAGCCATTTAGCGAAGACGATTATCAGAATGGCGCCGAAAAAGCCGAAAAACATATCAAAAACCGGCAGTTTCTGCCACCAGAAATGAGGGTGTGGATTGGGGAACGCCAGGCCCAGGAAAAAAACCGCGACTATGGCGGCCAGTAACAGGCGTTGTAAATTGGTTTTCAACTTAACCTCCAAGGACCTTGCCAACGGCCAGCTGGACAAGATTGAGAAAATTGAGAAAGGCATTCGGCATAATTCCAAAAACTATAGAAAAAAGAGCGGTCAGACACAGTGGTATGACCATGAGGAGCGGGGCTTCGTCGATGCCGGGAGCGACGTCGGGCAGCGGTTTTTTAAAATAGCCGTTATAGACTATCGGGAAAAAGAAGGCGACATCAAGCATGGCGCTGGTCAGGATGACAAAAAGAAAAATCAGGTGATGGGTCTCTACCGCACCCAGGCAGAGAAACCATTTACTGATAAAACCGTTGACCGGCGGAATTCCGGAAAGGCCCATGGCGGCGATGGTAAAGGCGGCGAAGGTAAAGGGCATCTGGCGGCCGAGACCGTCGAGCTGGCTGACGTGATCCTTCTTGGTTTTGGCGTAGATGGCCCCGGCGCAGAAGAAAAGGGTGATTTTCATGAAAGCGTGGTTGGCAATATGAAGCATGCCCCCGGTCATAGCCTGCTGGTTGAGCAGGCTGACTCCCAGAATGATCAGGGCCAGATTGTTGATGGTGGAAAAGGCGAGTCGGCGTTTGAGATGGTCCTGACCCAGGGCGAGCAGGCCGGCGACGACTACGGTGAAGGCGACCACACCGGCCAGAATCGTGCCGAGGCCGAGATCGTGGAGCAGGTTCGGCCCGAACACATAAAGAATGACCCGCACACAGCCGAACACCCCGGCCTTGACCACAGCGACCGCATGCAGTAGGGCGCTGACCGGGGTCGGAGCAACCATGGCCGCCGGCAGCCATTCATGAAAAGGCATGATACCGGCTTTTACTCCGAAGCCGGCGATAAACAAGGCTAGCAATATAATCAGCAGGCCGGGGTCAGCATGGCCCGCGAGAAAACCTCCGGCCCTGAAATCAAGGGTCCCGGCCAACGAGTAGGTAATGGCGGTGGCCAGTAGCAACAGACAGCCGGCGGTCAGGGTGTAAACCAGATACTTGCGCCCGCCCACGACCGCGCTTTCATCCTCGTGATGGATGACCAGGGGCCAGGTCGCGATGGTCAGAATCTCGTAAAAAATCAGCAGAGTCAGAAGATTGCCGGCAAACGCCACGCCGATGGCTGCGGACAGGCACATCGCGAAGCTGAAGAAATAACGGCTTTGCCCATGCTCGTTGAGGCTTCTAACGTAGCCGATGGAGTAAATGGAAGTGGGGATCCATAAAGTGGCGGCGACCACTCCGAAAAGCAGACCGAAGGCGTCAACCCGAAACTGCAGGGCGACTCCGGGCGTCAGGGTCAGTAGGGTGTATTCGATGGTCTTGCCGTCGAGCACCGGTTGAATCAGAGAAAAAACCAGGCCGAATTTGATCAGGGCCGCGAGAATGGTCCAGCCTTCCCGCAGATTGCGGGACCGTTCGCCGGTCCACAGGATCAGGAAGGCGGCAACCATTGAAACCAGGACGGCCAGCCATGGTTTTATCGAGTAGACCACTTCACCCATGCCGTGTAAATCCTTCAAAGTAGTTTCAGGACCCGAGTATTCCGGGCCCGTTCTTCGGTTGCGGTTATCGTCTGCTGTTTAAAAAACCGTCGGTACCGCATGCTGAATGACACCGGCGATAATTTTCCCACTCAAGGGGCCGAGGAGAATGATGATCGCGGCCGTAAGCAGAATCGGAATCAACATGCTTGCGGGCGCTTCGTCGCGGATTGCGGCGCCTTCCGTATGCTCTGCGGTCGGGCCGTGACCTTCCCCCGGGATAAAGGGTTTCAGGTAGGCCTTTTCGATGATGCGGAAGAAAAGGACCGCATTGATCAGACTGCTGCCCAGCAGGGTGACCGCGAACACCCACTGTCCGGCTTTAATCGTACCCATGATCAGATACCATTTGCTGAAAAAACCGCAGGCCGGCGGAAGGCCGCACATCGAAAGGGCGGTGATCACGAAAGCCGCCATGGTCAGCGGCATCTTCTGATTTAGATGCAGCAGGTGATTGATTTCCCGGCCGTGGCCCTTGCCGGAGATGGCGCCGATGATCATGAACAGGGAAAAAACCATCCAGGCGTCATTGACAATATGAAGAATGGCTCCAGTGAGGCCGGGGCGGTTCATGACGCTGATGCCCATGACGATATATCCGACTTCGGCAATCATGATATAGGTGACCATGCGTTTGATGTCGGTCTGGGCCAGCGCCTTGATGCCGCCGACAATGATGGCAACTACGGCCATCCAGCCTAGAATCGTCGCTGTTGGAATCACTGAAACCGCGAAATCCGGTTGAAACAGCGTAAACATGATGCGAATCAGCAAGTAGGCTGCAACCTTGGTCATCAGCGGGGCGATCAGGGCACTGACCGGCGAGGGGGCCGTGGTGTAGGCATCCGGCATCCAGGTGTGCAGTGGAAACAGCCCCATTTTAATCGCGATTCCGGTAGTGAAAAAGGCGAAACCGACGAGCAGTACCTTGGAGTGGTAGAGCTCGGGCAGAAGTTGCGCCAGGTCGGCGATATTGAGGGAGCCGGTCACCATATAGAGATAGCCCACGCCAAGCAGGTAAAAACTCGCGCCGATGGTGCCGATGATGATATAATTGAAGGTCGCCATCGGAGCCCCATCCTCGCCGTGAGCGATGAGGCCGTAGCCGGAAAGCGAGGAGATTTCCAGAAAAACAAAAATGTTGAAAAGATCACCGGTAATGACAATGCCCAGTAATCCGGTGATCTGGAGTAACAGCAGGGTGTAAAAATGGGTCTCTTTACCCTTCAGGTCGAGGCTGATTCCGGTTTTGGCGTAAACCGCCGCCAAGAGGCCGATAGCGGCGACCAGGATCAGCATCAGCGTACTCAGGTGGTCGAAGCGATATTCTATTCCCCAGGGCGGAGCCCAGCCGCCGACATTGTAACCAAAAGGACCGTGGGAGAGAACTTGAAGCAATGAGACGATGGCTGCTCCCAGGGGCATGGTGAGAACGGTCAAGGCCCAGGGCCGGCACAGGGAGGGGAAACGCCAGCCGATGACCGGGGTCAAAAAGGCCCCGAGAAGAGGGACGATGATAATTAAGGCCGGAATCTGGTCGCTCATTGCATTCATGCAAATGCTAACCGGGCTGAGGGTTGGCCGGAAAGGTGACAGGGTCTTTGCGGCTTAGCCGCAGCGATTCCGGTGGTTGGGAACATCTTGATCTCTCAAATCAACTTTCGAGGCCTGAGGTTTTGTAGGAGGATGACTCCTTGCGAATGGCCATGATCTCATCTTCTTCCAGCGTCTGATAGCGTTTATAAATCAAAATCAAGGTGGCCAGGGCCACGCCGGTAGTGGCGATGGAAACGACAATCGCGGTCAGCATCAGGACGTGAGGCAGAGGGTTAAGATAGTCGGCAACCCTGATTAACGGCTCGCCATGGCCATGGCCGAAGTCTTTCAGGATGGGAACCGTGGCGCCGCCTTTCTTGACCCCGATCGAAACAAAGAAAAGGATGATCGAGGTCTGAAAGATATTCATGCCGATCAATTTTTTGACCAGGTTACGTTTGCCCATCATGGCATAAAGGCCGATCATCATCAGGACCACGTAAATCCAAAAGTTGTATTTGGCCAGAATGTATTCAAGCATCTGTGGTTACGCCTTGGTCATTCCTGGTCGGGGTGGAGTCGGATTTTACGGACCCGGCGCAGAAGAAAGAGGCAAGAAATTGAAGCGGTAAAAATTACCGTGGTTTCTCCCAGGGTGTCATAACCTCGATAATCGGCCAGGACCGCGGTCACGATATTGGGGGTGGCGGTTCGCAATCCGGCTTCAGTGATGTAGCGCGGTGAAACGTGGGTGTTTGCCGGAGAGTCGGGATCTCCCCAGGCCGGCATGTCATGAATGCCGTACACCAGCAGCGCTCCGGTCATGATGACGGCGATCCAGGAAAACAGTTTGAGCCAGTTTGTCATCAGTCCTTTGACCTCCGTGAGGTTTTATTGACGGCCGCAATAAACAACACGGTGCCGATTCCGGCTCCCACCGAAGCTTCGGTGAAGGCCACGTCAACGGCACCCATTTCGGTCCAGAGCAGACACATGAAAAAACTGTAGGCGCCGAGAATGATAACCGCGCCCAGGAGATCCTTGAGGTTGATGGCGGCAAGCGCACAAATGACGATAAACAGAAGCAGAACAATATCCAGCTGCCAGATCATGATTTTCTTTCCTTGTTGGTCCAGGGTTTGACCCCGCAGCGAAAGGCGGCTCGGCAGATGGCATGGGTTCCGGTCGGATTGGCGAAAAAGAAAAAGACCGCAATCAATAAAAGTTTCAGGCTGTCAAGGTTGCAACCCAGATGAACGGCGAGGCCGCTCAGGCACAGAAAAACAGCCAGGGTATCACTTTTACCGGTGGCATGCATGCGGGCGTAGAAATCAGGAAAACGCACTAAACCGATAGCGCCGGTCATAAAGAAAAAACAGCCCAGACAGACCAGGGTGATGGTTGCAAAATTTCCTATGGTCATCAGATTTCCCCCTTGCCTTCAAAATAGCGGGCCGCCGCCAGGGTTCCGACGAAGTTGAGGATGGCGTAAACCATGCTGATGTCGATAAACATGGCGACTCTTTCGTAAAGAAAGCCGATTACAACCAAAATTATCAGGGTCTTGGTGCCGATGGCACCGACTGCAACCATGCGGTCGATGATGGTTGGTCCGACTATGGCTCGATAGAGACAGGGAACAACCAGCAGGCAGAGAAAAAGGCTGCTGCCGAGGAAAAATACTTCCATCAGCGCTTCTCCTCGGTCGTTTGCAGAGCTCGCGACGCGTCGGCCCGTTTGCCGCTAAGTTCGCCGGCGCTTGCGATATCGACAAAAATAGAGATCATGCAGGCCATGACCGCGACCCCGACCCCGATTTCAACTCCGAGTATACCCAGTGATCGGGCCTGTGGAATGCCGACCTGGAGCATGCCGTCAAGCTGGGCGTAATCCAGCAGGTTTCCGCCCAGTAAAATGCACAGAGCGCCGATGCCTCCATAAATGAAAACCCCAGTGCTGCAGAGCATGGCAGTCAGCTTTTCCGTAACCTTGGTAAGGGTTCGACGCAGCCCGAAGGCCAAAGCCAGCAGTATGATGCTGGCCGCCAGAATCACACCCCCCTGAAAGCCGCCCCCGGGAGAATAATGGCCGTGAGCGATGACGTACAGGGCGTAAAGCTGAATGAAGGGAGTGAATATTCGAATGATGGTCTTGACGATCAGATTGTCGGCTTCCGTGGCGAGCATGGCGCGGGCGTGTTCGTTGGTGGGGCCCATCGGCAGGAATACCTTTTCAATCCGTGCCTCCATCTCTCCGCTTTGAAGATCTTCGACGACCTTGTCGTCAATGGCGTGAATGATCATTTTCTGGTCAATCAGATCTACGGTTATAGTGCCCGGGGTCAGGGTGATTGAGTTGGCCAGGGTAACCAGGGCCATGCCGTTAGTCAGGCGGGTCTGATAGGGAATCATGCGGGGATTCAGTTTGTTCAGGGGAGAAAAAACCAGTTTTGCCAGATGTAAATTGGAAAGCACGATCTGGTAAAAATGCCACGGGATATAAAGCAGTAGGCGCGGAAAAATAAGATGCGTATGGCCGGCTCCGACATAAACAAAAAGAAAGTCGCCGGAGGCGTAGGCGACCAGAAGGCAGCAGCCTAAACCGATTGTAAGATGGAAAACATCGTAATGGCCGGAAAGCAGCAGCCAGAAGATTGAAAGTAAAACAAGTGTCAGGAACAAATGTCTGATCCGGTCAATTTTTCTTTGAGTGAAAACCGGATTGTAATTTGTCAGCGGCGTATGGAAGGGCTTAATCACGGGCCTCATGTCTGGCTGACCCGAATGGTTCGGTTCAGCATCATTAAAATGGGGTTATGCTTTAAAAATATAACTTTTTTGATTTTATTGTCAAGATGTTTTTTCAGTAAAATTAGCTTCTTAGCTGGAGGGCTGAGGGCACAAAAAAAACTTGACTTGGCGAGCTGCGGTATGTTAACAATGCGCCCGCTTTAGTGCCCGGTAAATAAGTTAAAACAGCTTGGAATACAGGCTTGTTTTGGCCGTGGGTCGGGTTGTGACGGGCTGTGTAGCGTGGTAATTTCCTTGGGAGAATAGACCGTGATTGATCTGAATGCGACAATGTTGATCCAGTGGGGTGTTATCGTTGCCCTGATGGTGTTCCTGCACTACTTTTTGTTCAAGCCGGTTTTGCGCGTCATCGATGCGCGTCAGGCCAAGGTTGAGGGTACCGTTGCCGGAGCCCATGAGGTTCGGCAACGGGCGGATCAGAACCGCGTGACCTACCACGAGCGGATCGAAAAGGCCAAGGCCGGCATGATGGACCGTGCCGCAGCGGTTCGGGAGGGCGCGGTTCGGGAGTCGCGGGAATTGCTGGATAAAGCCCGGGAAGAGGCTTTGGCTCAGGTTGAGGCGACGAGAGAACGGGTTCGGCGTGAAAGTGAGGACGTACGGCAAAAACTGGCCCATGAGGTTGACTCGCTGGCCCGGAATATCGCCGGAAAAATCCTGGAGAGGGAGCTTTAGTTTTTAATCGCGGCGGTTTAATTGGCGAAGTGCTTACGAAATTGTCAGGTTTCAAGTCAAGGGGTGCGGGATTAGAATGAATAGTTGTGCAGTGAACAAAGCCGTGAAGCTTGCGTTGGTTGTTCTGTTGGTTGGCTTTGCCGCGGCGGCGGCCGGGGCGGCTGAACATGGTGGCGGCGAACACCAGAGCCTCTATACCTTGCTGGCCGAGAAGCCGCTGCCTCTGCTTAGGGACTTTCTCTGGCGATTGATCAATTTCGGAGTCCTGCTCTGGATCCTAATCAGGTTTGCGGGTAAGCCTTTTCGTGAGTTTTTTGCTGGTCGTAAAGAGAGTTTACTGAAAGGGGTGGCAGAAGCTCAGGAAGCGAAAACGGCGGCGGAAAAGCTCTATAGCGAATATCAGGCCAAGCTGGCCGGACTGGAAGCGGAATTGCGGGAGTTGGAAGAACGCAGCCAGCTGGAAGCTCGGCGCGAGCAGGAGAGGATGCAGCTGGAGACGGAAGCATTTGTGGCTAAGTTGCGTCAGCAGGCCCGGCAGATGGCTGAGCAGGAAGTCCTGGCTGCCAAGCGCGAATTGCGTGATGAGGCGGCCCGGCGGGCACTTGAGGTAGCCGAACGTCTGGTCAAGGAAAACCTCAATGACAGCGACCGTCGGCGAATGGTGGAAAACTATCTGGGAAAAATAGTGAGGGCATGATTTGATTCGCGATATTATTGCCAAGAGATACGCCAAGGCCTACTTTGCCCTGGCTCGTGAAGATGGGCGTTTGCTGGAAGCACGTTTGGAGCTCGACGACTTTGTGGCTTTTCTGGCGGTGCAAGCGGAGCTGCGCGGGGTTCTCTATAATCCGGTTTTTGAGGTGGCGCAGCGCAAGCAGGTTTTGAATTCCCTGTTGGATCGTTTGCGGGTTTCAGACCGCTTGCGCAGTTTACTGGGAATTCTGATCGACAAAAATAAAATAGCCTATGTTGCTTTGGTGGCGGAAAATTTTGCCCGTTTGGTGGATGAAGCCGAAGGGCGCCTGAAGGTGGAGATCGCCACTGCGACCCTCCTGGAAGAGGAGGTTCAGGTTCAATTGCGCGAAGAGTTCAAACGGATAACAGGAAAGGAAGTTGACCTAGCCATCAATGTTGACGAAAGTCTGCTTGGCGGACTGGTTGCCCGCTACGAGGGTAAGGTTTACGACGGTAGTATCAGAACTCAGCTGAATCGCCTGGGTGAGAGCCTGCGCGCATAACAGAAGTAACTGAGTTGACGGAGGGATTGCACGCTGGCAACTCAATTGAGAAACTGAGTCAGAATGGATTCATTATTGAATAAAGCAGTTTTCTAGGGAGTTACAAAAGGTCATGGAATTACGCGCTGAAGAGATAAGCCAGATTATCAAGGATCAGATCGAAAACTATGAGAAAAAGGTAGAGGTCAGTGAGACCGGGACTATCCTGACGGTAGGTGATGGCATCGCGCGTATCTACGGCTTGGAAAATGCCATGGCCGGTGAGCTGCTGCTTTTTCCGCATGATATCTACGGTATGGTTCTGAACCTTGAGGAAGACAATGTCGGGGCTGCGATTTTCGGAGAAGATACGGAGATCGGCGAAGGTGATGAAGTCAAACGTACCGGGCGGATTGTTGAAGTGCCGGTCGGCGAAGCCTTGTTGGGTCGTGTGGTCAATGCGTTGGGGCAGCCGATTGACGGCAAGGGACCTATCGTTTCCGAACATCGTCGCCGGGTAGAGATCAAAGCCCCCGGGATTGTCGACCGACAGTCTGTCCATGAACCATTGCAGACCGGGCTTAAAGCCATTGACTCGATGGTGCCAATCGGTCGGGGGCAGCGTGAATTGATTATTGGCGACCGGCAGACCGGAAAGACAGCGGTAGCCGTTGATACGATTATTAATCAGAAAAATACTGATGTTTACTGTATCTACGTGGCTATCGGTCAGAAACGCTCAACGGTGGCCCAAGTGGTTGCCAAGCTTGAAGAGTTCGGCGCCATGGAATACACCACGGTTGTCGCAGCGACTGCCAGCGAACCTGCGCCCCTGCAGTTTATTTCTCCGTATAGTGGAGTGACGATGGGTGAATATTTTCGCGACAGCGGCAAACATGCCCTGATAATTTATGACGATCTTTCCAAACAGGCGGTGGCCTATCGCCAGCTTTCACTGCTGCTCCGGCGTCCCCCGGGACGCGAAGCCTATCCCGGGGATGTCTTCTATGTTCATTCCCGCCTACTGGAGCGGGCCGCTAAAATGAGCGCTGAGCGTGGTGGTGGTTCCCTTACCGCTTTGCCGATTATTGAAACTCAGGCCGGCGATGTTTCCGCCTATATTCCGACCAACGTGATTTCGATTACCGACGGTCAGATCTTTCTGGAGTCCGATCTGTTCTATTCCGGGATTCGACCGGCCATTAACGTTGGCTTATCGGTTTCCCGGGTTGGTGGCTCGGCGCAAGTGAAAGCCATGAAACAGGTTGCCGGTTCACTCCGTCTCGACCTGGCCCAGTACCGGGAAATGGCGGCTTTCGCCCAGTTCGGCAGTGATCTCGATAAAGCAACTCAAGCCATGCTGGCCCGTGGATCGCGCCTGGTCGAAATCCTCAAGCAGGATCAGTATTCACCGCTGCCGATGGAAAAACAGGTTTTTATTATTTATGCCGCGATTAATGGGCATATCGACGGCTATCCGGAAGCGGCACTGCTGCGCTATGAGGCCGAACTTTTGGCCTTTATCGCAGCTAACTACAGCTCGATCTTAGTCGATCTGAAAGAGCGTAAAGCCATAGATGACGATCTTAAAGGCCGCATGGAGGAAGCTTTGAAAGCCTTTAAAGATGTTTTCAAAGCTTAGTTAAGGTAGTCTGCGGCACTGCGTTATTATAAATTTCCGAACTTACTGATTCAGGCGGAAACAGGAAAATAGATGGCAAATCTAAAAGATATCAGAAAGCGAATCGCCAGCGTCAAAAGTACGCAGCAGATTACCAAAGCCATGCAGATGGTAGCCGCTTCGAAGCTGAAAAAAGCTCAGGAGGGCGTGGTCCAGGCGCGTCCATATGCGATTAAGATGGGAGACGTGCTGGCCAGTCTGGCGGTTCGGGTTAAACCCGGCAAGCATCCCCTCTTACAACGTCGCGAGGAAAAAAAGATCGAGCTTCTGGTCATCACTTCTGATCGTGGTCTCTGTGGCGGTTTTAATACCAATGTTATCAAGGCCGCCGATAGTTTTATCAGAGACAGGCAGGCGAGCTGCGATGAAGTTTGTCTCAGCGTCGTCGGCCGTAAAGCCAGAGATTATTTTCGTCGCCGCAACTGGGAATTCCGTAATGAGGATCTTAACCCCGGCAGTACCAGTTTCAGTCAGGCTGAAAGTGTCGCCCGTCCGATAATCGATCGCTATGTTCAGGGTGAAAGTGATGCCGTGTATGTCGCCTACACTGAGTTTCAATCGGCCATGACCCAGAATATCGTGGTTCAACGTTTATTGCCGCTGGAACCGCGACCCTTGGCCGAGGGGGAAGTTCCGGTAGAATACCTCTATGAGCCGTCCGAAGATGCCTTGCTGGCCGAAATCATACCGCGTTATCTCTACACCCAGATGTTCCGTATGCTGCTTGAGTCCATTGCCAGCGAGCATGGCTCGCGCATGACGGCTATGGATTCGGCAACCAAAAACGCGATTGAAATGAGTGGAAAACTGACCTTGCTTTACAACCGCGCGCGACAGGCGGCGATAACCACTGAGCTGATGGAAATTGTCAGCGGCGCGGAAGCACTGAATTGATAACCAGGTTCAATACAATTTATTAAAATTTTGTGATAAAACCGATTAAGAGGTAAAGGTAATGAGCAATAAGAATATTGGCAGAATAACCCAAGTAATTGGACCTGTAGTTGACGTTGTGTTCGAAAAAGGAAAATTGCCCCCGATTTTTAATGCTCTGCGGATTACCAACAAATCGTTGAACGACAAAGAGTGGAACCTGGTCTGTGAAGTGGCTTCGCATCTCGGCGAAAACACGGTTCGTGCGGTTTCAATGGATTCAACCGATGGTCTGGTGCGGGGCACTGAGGTCTGGGATCTCGGTGAAATGATGACGATGCCGGTCGGCCATGAAGTCCTGGGTCGTATTATTAATGTAATTGGTGACCCGGTTGACGAAATGGGTCCCATCGGTGAGAAAAAACGCTATCCGATTCATCGTCCGGCTCCTTCTTATGAAGATCAGAGTACCGGTCTTGAAGCCCTGGAAACCGGGATCAAGGTTATCGATTTGTTGGCTCCTTATGTCAAGGGTGGTAAGATCGGACTGTTTGGTGGAGCCGGGGTCGGTAAGACCGTCGTTATTATGGAACTGATTAACAACATTGCCACGCAGCACGGCGGCTATTCGGTTTTTGGTGGCGTCGGCGAACGGACTCGGGAAGGGAATGACCTCTGGCATGAAATGAAGGCTTCCGGCGTACTTGAAAAAACCGCCTTGGTTTACGGCCAGATGAATGAGCCCCCGGGAGCTCGTTTGCGGGTTGGCCTTTCGGCCTTGACGGTCGCGGAATATTTTCGTGATGAAGAAGGTCAGGACGTGCTTCTTTTTATTGATAATATTTTCCGTTTTACCCAGGCCGGCTCAGAGGTTTCGGCTTTGCTGGGGCGCATGCCTTCAGCGGTTGGTTATCAGCCGAACCTGGCTACCGAAATGGGTGAACTTCAGGAGCGGATTACCACGACGAAAAAGGGTTCGATTACCTCCGTTCAGGCCATTTATGTGCCGGCGGATGACCTGACCGATCCCGCGCCGGCCACGTCATTTGCGCATCTTGATGCGACTACGGTTCTCTCTCGGCAGATTGCCGAACTTGGTATCTATCCTGCGGTTGACCCGCTGGACTCAAGCTCCCGTATTCTCGATCCCCGGGTGCTCGGTGAAAAACACTATAAGGTTGCTCGTGAAGTGCAGCTGGTACTGCAGCGTTACAAAGATCTTCAGGATATTATTGCGATTCTGGGAATGGATGAGCTATCTGAAGATGATAAACAGCTGGTCAACCGGGCGCGGAAGATACAGCGTTTTCTCTCCCAGCCCTTTCATGTCGCCCAAGAGTTTACCGGCACCCCCGGAGTCTATGTTAAGCTTGATGATACCATCCGTGCTTTTGAAGAAATCATCTCAGGTAAGTATGATTCGCTTCCGGAACAAGCTTTTTACATGGTCGGCGGTATCGAAGAAGTGGTCGAAAAGGCCAAAAAACTCGGCGTTTAACTGAGTCGACTGTCCGGATACTTTTTAAAGCAACAAGTCAAGTGAGACAGTACAATTATGGAAAGTGATAAAATACGTCTGGTCATTGTCAGTCCTTATCGCCAGGTATTGGATGTTGAGGTGGATGAGGTAATCGCTCCTGGAGAAGAGGGCCAGTTCGGGGTGTTGCCTGGACATACTCCTTTTCTGGCAACGGTCAGTGTCGGGCAGTTAATCTATCGGCAAGGCAACCAGCTTAAGTATGTGGCCGTCTCGCATGGTTATGCCGAGGTCGAATATCATCAGGTTATCGTCTTGCTTGATGCCGCAGAGTTGCCGCAGGAGATTGATGTTGCCCGAGCTGAAAGGGCCCGTCAGCGGGCCGAAGCCCGCCTCTCCGAGTTGAGTCCTGAAGATAAGGATTTTTTTGAAGAAAAAGCGGCGCTGGATCGGGCTCTAAACCGGATTACGGTTGCCAAAGTCTGAGAAAAGTTTCATGGAACTTAAACTATAGAATTTATCTGTGGGCCGACAGGCCGGAAACGGGAGTTGCCTGACTCCCGTTTTTTTGTTTTATGGAGTTTTTTGCCATGGATCAGCTCAATGCCATTGTCTTGGCCGCGGGCCGGGGCACCAGGATGCTTTCATCCTGTCCTAAAGTGCTGCATTTTCTGTTGGATAAGCCGATGCTGTCTTATTCTTTGCGAACCCTCAGTGAGCTTGGAATCAAGCGGCGCCTGGTTGTGGTCAGTGGGGATGAGGTCGGTGATCAGGTGGTTGAGGCCCTGGCTTTCGAGCTGGGATTAGAGTGGTCGCGTCAGGCCAGCCCCAGGGGAACTGCTGATGCCGTGGCCGCAGCTTTACCGCAACTGGCAAACGAACAGGGCACCGTCTTGATTGTTTGTGGAGATGTTCCTTTGTTGCGACCCGAAACCTTGAGCGCTTTTTATCGTCACCATCAGGCTAAGCAGGCTAAGCTTTCGGTCTTGACCGCGGTTCTTGACGAGGGCGGCAGCTATGGCCGAGTCCTGCTTGACGGAATGGGCCGGCCTGAGGCGATCGTCGAAGCACGGGATGCAAGCCCCGAGGAACTGGCCTGTACCAGAATTAACAGTGGTACTTATCTGGTCGATCTCGAGCTCCTGCGTCAGGCTTTGGCCGCGACTGATTGCCGTAACGCTCAAGGGGAGTACTATTTAACGGATATGGTGGCCTTTGCCCGCAGTCGAGGTGAAACAACCGCAATTTTTGATCTTGACGATGCTCGTGAAATTCTCGGAATTAACACGAGGGCGGATCTTGTCGCCCTGGAGAAGATCATGGCCCGACGTCTGGTCGATGTCTGGCTTGCTCGAGGAGTTACAATCCATCTGCCGGAGACCGTGCGGATCGGCTCTCGGGTGAGTATCGGGCCGGATACGGAAATCGATTCAGGGGTTACCATTTTTGGTCGTACCACGATCGGCAATAACTGCCGGATCGGAGTCGGTGCCTGGTTGCAGGATTGCTGTTTGGCCGATCGAGTTGAAATCAAGCCTTATTCAGTGCTTGAACAGGCACGGATTGATGACGGCAGCGCTATCGGTCCCTTTGCTCGTCTGCGCCCGGGCACGGAAATCGGGCCTGACGCTAAAATCGGCAATTTCGTGGAAACTAAAAAGGCTCGTTTTGGTCGTGGCGCCAAGGCTTCCCATCTTGCCTATATCGGGGATGCTGAGGTTGGTGACGAGAGTAATCTCGGGGCCGGGACGATAACCTGTAATTACGATGGTTTTAAAAAATTCAGGACCGAGATCGGGTGCCGGGTTTTTATCGGGTCCGATTCACAGTTGGTGGCGCCGGTAAAAATCGGCGATGATGCTTTGATCGGGGCTGGATCGACGGTCACTCGAGAGGTTTCGGCTAATGCTCTGGTGACGACCAGGGTCCGTCAGAAGGAACTGGCCGGGCGCGGCATGGCCCAGCGCCGTAAAGCGCTCGCGGAGGATTGAAAATGTGCGGGATCGTTTCATATCTTGGGCCTCGTAATGGGGTTCCGGTGGTCCTTGATGGATTACGCAAGCTTGAATATCGGGGCTATGATTCAGCCGGGATGGCGGTTTTCAACGGCCGGGAAATCGAGATTCATCGCAGCGTCGGCAAGCTGGTGGGGCTGGAAAAGAAGGTTCTGCAAAAAAATCTCTGCGGTTCGCCGGTCATCGGTCATACCCGCTGGGCCACTCACGGGCGTCCGACCGAAGCTAACGCCCATCCCCATAATTATCAGGGGGTCGTGGTGGTTCATAACGGAATTGTTGAGAATTACCTGGAACTGCGGCGTAAACTTAGTGACCTCGGCCAGGTGTTTGCTTCGGAAACCGACACGGAGGTGATCAGCCATCTGATTGTCGGCGAGCTCAGACAGGGGCTTTCCTTTGTCGAAGCGGTGCGGGCCGCTCTGCTTATGATTCGGGGAACTTATGCCTTGGCGGTTATGTATGACCAGGAACCACGCCGTCTGGTGGTCGCCCGGCAGAGCAGTCCCCTGGTGCTGGCTTTGGGGGAAAAGCCGGGAGAGTATTTTGTGGCTTCCGACGTTCCGGCTTTGCTGGCGTGGTCGCGTGAAGTCATTTTTCTCGAGGATGGGGAGCTCGCGGTTCTGGATGAAGGGGGGATGCGGATTCAGGGACTCCATGACGCGCTCCCGCGAGAGAAAAAAGCCCAGCGGATTACCTGGGATGCGATTATGGCGGAAAAGGGTGGCTATAAACATTTCATGCTCAAGGAGATTTATGAGCAGCCCGAAGCGGTCAGCAATACCTTGCTGGGTCGTCTCAATGAGGATCGCAGCGGGGTTGAATTGCAGGAGCTGGGTTTCAGTCCGGAGCGCTGGCTCTCTTTTAAGGAAATCAAGATCATCGCCTGCGGTACCTCATGGCATGCCGGGCTGGTGGCTAAATACTGGTTTGAAAGCCTGGCCCGAATTCCGGCCGAGGTTGATATCGCGTCTGAGTTTCGGTATCGTGATCCCCTGATTTCCTCGTCTACGTTGGTGATCGGCATTTCTCAGTCGGGAGAAACCGCCGACACCCTGGCCGCGTTGCAGGAGGCCAAGCAGCGCGGCGCTACCCTGCTCGCCGTTTGTAACGTCATGGAAAGCAGTCTGGCGCGTTATTGTGACGCGGTGTTCTATACCTATGCCGGACCGGAAATCGGGGTGGCCTCAACTAAGGCTTTCACCACCCAGTTAGTGGTTCTTTTCCTGCTGGTTCTCGATCTTGCGGCTCACCGTCGAACCCTGACGCATGATCAGCTCAGTGCTCAGATCAGGGCTCTGCAGCAGGTGCCGGGCGCCTTGGAAAAGGTTCTGGCCAGGGCCTCTGAAGTGGAACACCTCGCGCGCAAATATCATCAGGCCAGTGATTACTTGTATCTGGCTCGAGGGGTGAATTTTCCGATTGCCCTCGAGGGTGCCCTCAAACTCAAGGAAATCTCCTATATCCATGCCGAAGGTTATCCGGCCGGGGAGATGAAGCATGGGCCGATTGCCCTGATTGATGAAAACCTGCCGGTGGTCGTTCTCGCGCCCCCGGATCGGCATCTGGATAAGATTATCAGTAACTTCCAGGAAGTGGCGGCCCGGGATGGGCGGGTGCTGCTTTTTTCCGGCGCCGACCTGCACCTCCCGAAGGATGTCGGCGAGCTCGATCATTTTGTTGTCGGTGAAGTCAATGAAGAGCTTAATCCGCTGCTTTATGTTGTGCCGCTACAGCTCTTAGCTTATTATACGGCCGTCATCAAGGGGACCGATGTCGATCAGCCGCGCAATCTGGCGAAAAGTGTCACGGTCGAATGATCCTCGGGAACTTGTTAACCAATGAACTTTCGTAGCCGACTTGTCAACCTGGTTGACGTTTTGAAAAAACGCGTAGGCCTTTCGGAGAATTATTTTCTGATTTTCCTCGCGGTGCTGGTTGGCGGGCTGAGTGCCCTGGGTAACTGGGGTCTGCGTTCCGCGATCAATTTTTTTCATGAGTATCTTTTCGTCGCCGGCTCATCCTGGCTGGGAGTTGGAGAGGGAGGCTGGAAGTTTTATCTCTTGCCTCTTCTGCCGATGGTTGGTGGTCTTTTGCTGATTCCTCTGGAAATGGTTTTCCCTGGATATGTCTGCGGCTACGGCCTGCCCAAATTCTTAAAGATAGTCAACCTCGGTCGGGGCCGTCTGGCGCGGCGTAATATTTGGCTCAAGATTGTCGCGCCGGCGATTACTATCGGCAGCGGAGGTTCTGCCGGACAGGAAGGGCCCATCGCGGCGGTCGGCGGTGCTATTGGTCAGATGGTCGCCGGTTTTTTTTCTTTCAATCAGGCCCGGATTCGTTTGCTGGTTGCCTGCGGAGTGGCCGGCGGGATTGCCGCAACGTTCAACGCGCCGATTGCCGGCGTCTTTTTCGCCCTTGAAATTATCATGATGGGCGATATCGGGCTGGCCATCTTTACGCCGGTAGTCATTGCTTCCGCCACCTCGGTGGCTTTTACCCGATTGCTTTTCGGGCGCGCGAGTCTGCTGGCGGTGCCGGCCTTTGCCCTGAATAATTTTCGTGAGCTTTTTGTGTATATGGCGATGGGTCTGGTGATCGGTTGCCTGGCCGCTTTTTTTATCCGTTTTTTTTACGTGGTCCATGATTTTTTTAGCCGGTTGCGTTTTCCCCGTTATCTGAAACCGGCCCTTGGCGGTTTGCTGGTGGGCCTGATCGGCCTTGTTTTTCCGCAGGTCATGGGGGATGTTTATGAACATATGGGTCATGTTTTTCACCAGCCGCCGTTCTGGTACACGGCCCTGGCCCTGGTTTTCATGAAGATTCTGGCGACTTCCATCTGCCTTGGTTCCGGTGGGGCCGGTGGCCTTTTTGCCCCGATCATGTTTGTTGGCTTGATGATCGGGGAGAGCTGCGGTCTGATGGCCTGCCGTCTGTTGCCCGAAGTCGTGCATGCCGCCGACGGTTACGCTGTGGTTGGTCTAGGAGCCTTTCTTTCGGCCATGACGCATGCGCCCTTGACAGCGATCTTTCTGGTCTATGAACTGACCGGTGAATCGCAGGCCATCCTGCCGGCTATTTTTGCTACGGTGGTCGGGATCATGGTGGTCCGCAGTATTGAACCGGAAAGTGTCGATACTTATGGCCTGGCCCGGGAAGGGATTCATCTGGAAGATGGTCGCGAACTCAACCTGCTGCGTTCGATCAGAATCGGCGACATCATGTTCCGCGGTTCGCTGGAAACCATCCCCGAGACCATGAAATTAAAATCCCTGCTCCAGTTTCTCCCGCGTTCACGCAAAACCACCTACCCCGTGGTGGACGGTAAGGGCCTGTTAAGCGGTATCCTCAGTATTCAGGATTTGCGGGAACTGGTGTACGAGGAAGGCCTTGAAGAGCTGATTGTTGCCAAAGAACTGGCCCGGGATAAGGTGCTGACGGTCACGGCCGGGGAAAATCTCGATGATGCCTTGCGAAAGATCGGATCCCGCAATATCGATTATCTTCCCGTGGTGTCTGAAGCTAATCCGCGCCGTCTGGTCGGCATGGTCTCGCGCCAGGATATTATCTCTGCCTATAATCGCAGCCTGCTGGAGCGTGAATTGCCGGGGGCCTGATACGGCCTGAACGGGAGCGCCGCAGGTTTTGCCTTGGCAACCGGCGGAGCCGCCGGGGCTGCATTCTTTTCTGATTTTTCCTGCAGGTGAAAGTCTATCGTGATGAACCAAGTTAACCCCTTTAACCATGAAAAGCTTGTGGCCGGACTTAATCCGGTGCAGTGCGAAGCGGTGATCAACGATCGCGGTCCGCTGTTGATTCTGGCCGGCGCCGGTAGTGGCAAGACGCGGGTGATCGTTCATAGAATCGCCTATCTGATTGAAGTTAAGGGCGTCGCTCCGCAGGAGATCATGGCGGTCACCTTTACCAATAAGGCCGCGCAGGAGATGCGCGAGCGGGTGCGAGCGCTGATTGGTCCGGTAGCCGAACGCATGTGGATTTCAACCTTTCATTCAACTTGCGCCAGGATTTTGCGTGAACACGGTGGCCGTCTGGGTTTTTCCGATAGGTTTACGATCTATGCCGATAAGGAACAGGTGGCCTTGCTCAAGGAGGTGGGCCGCAAGCTCAATCTTTCGCCGACCATGTTTCCGACCGAGGGGTTGCGCTCAATTATTGATGACGCCAAGAATCGCGGCGTCGGGCCCGAAGAATATGCCCGTGAAGTGCGCCACTCACATAATCCCAAGCTTCTGCGGGTCGCGGAGGTTTATCAGCTCTACCAGGAGAGTCTGCTGGCCAATGACGCGCTTGATTTCGGTGATCTGATTTTTCATACAACCCTGCTTCTGGGGGCGCATGCCGATCTGCTTGAACACTATCGTGAGCGATTTCAATATATTCTGGTGGATGAATATCAGGATACCAATGAGGTGCAGTACCGGCTTGTCAGCCTGCTGGCCGAACCTCGGCGTAATCTCTGTGTGGTTGGCGATGACGATCAGTCGATTTACAGCTGGCGTGGGGCCCAAATCAAAAATATTCTCGATTTTGAAGCGGATTATCCGGAGGCCCGGGTTATTCGTCTGGAAGAAAATTACCGCTCGACCGCAACCATTCTTCAGGCCGCTAAGCAGGTTATTGCCGGCAATCAGAAACGCAAAGGCAAGGATCTGTGGACCAAAAACAGCTCGGGTGAGCCGATTTCTCTCTATCTTGCCGCCAATGAGGGTGATGAATGCAGTTATGTGGTGAAGCGCATTTCCGGCTCGGTGCGGGAACCCGGAGCTTTTGCGATTTTTTATCGGACCAACGCCCAATCCCGGATTTTTGAAGAGGGTCTCAGTCGCAAGGGCATTCCGTATGCAATTATCGGCGGGACTAAATTCTATGACCGGGCCGAGGTGCGGGATCTGCTGGCTTATCTCAAGGCGGTTAACAATGAACGTGACAGCCTCAGTCTGTTACGGATTCTGAATGTTCCCGGGCGCGGCGTCGGCAAGGTTTCGATTGAGCATTTGCAAGCCTTCGCGGAGGCCCGCCAGCTCAGTCTCTGGGAGGCGCTGGAAGGTCTGGAGGAGGAGACTCCGCTGCGCGGACAAGCACAAACCGCATTGCTGTCCCTGCGGGATCTGATTCTTACCTGGCGGCGCGAACATGAGGCCTGCAAGCCGAGCCAGCTGTGCGCCAGAATCATTGCGGAGATTGGTTTTGCCGATTGGCTCAAGAAGGATAGCGATCCGATTCAGGCGGAGGCCCGTGGTGAGAATGTGGCCGAATTGTTGAACGCCATTGAGCTCTGGGAACATGAGCAGGAACATCCGACCCTGGCGGGCTATCTTGAAAATGTGGCTCTGGTTAACGATGATCAGTTGGTGGCGGAAAATGCCTCAAGGGTTACCCTGATGACCATTCATCGGGCCAAGGGACTTGAATTCGATGAAGTTTTTCTGGTCGGAATGGAGGAAGGGCTGTTTCCCGGGCGCCGCAGTTACGAACGTCCCGAGTTGCTGGAAGAAGAGCGGCGGCTTTGTTATGTCGGCATGACCCGGGCGCGGCGGAAACTTCATCTCTCCGCTTGTCGAATGCGGCGGTTGTATGGGCAAACGGTTGATAACCGTCCCTCGCGTTTCATGCTTGACATCCCCCTGGAACTGCTGCGTCGCGAAGATCGTGGACTCAAGGGAGCGGGTTGGGCTCCGGAATCGAAGCTTTCCCGGAACATGGCTTCAGCTTTGCCGGCGGACGCTCCGATTCGTCGGCGCCCCGCTCCGGCGCGGGCGCCGGAAACAGGAAAGGTCGAAAGCCGGGGCGGGCCGGTTTCTTTTCCCCCTGGGACTCGAGTGGAACACGCGGTCTTTGGTCCCGGAGTGGTTGCCGGAGTCAAGGGTTCGGGAGCGGAGACCAAACTCGATATTGTTTTCAGGGATCAAGGGCGCAAGGTGTTGCTGCTTAAATATGCTTCGCTCAAGAGGGTCGATTAGGCCCGCGGTTTTTTTATTTGACTTTAGTAAGCCAAGTGGGCTAATATTCCCGTCCTTATAATTTGTCTGACAGGAGGGGTGCGCCTGTAATTTTATGGGCGCCGGTTTTTTTGTAAAAAGATAGAAAAGCGTCTTTTTACGGGGTTTTTATGTTTGAGTCGCTTTCCGACAAGCTGGACGGGACGTTTAAAAAGCTGCGCGGCCAGGGGCGTCTGACCGAAGGTAATGTCAAGGATGCCCTGCGTGAAGTGCGCCTGACCTTGCTTGAGGCGGATGTTAATTTCCTGGTTGTCAAACAGTTTGTCAAAGCCGTTCGCGATCGGGCGATGGGCGGTGAAGTCCTGGAAAGTCTGACTCCGGCGCAGCAGTTTGTCAAGGTCGTCAATGAAGAGATGATTGCCCTGATGGGTGGTAATGCCTCCGGCTTAAACCTTAAGGTCGCTCCACCGGCAGTGATCATGATGGTCGGGCTTCAGGGTTCGGGTAAAACCACTTCTTCAGGGAAACTGGCCCTTTCCCTGAAGAAACAGAAACGTCGTCCTCTGTTAGTGTCGGTCGATGTTTACCGGCCGGCGGCGATTGACCAACTACAGAGTCTGGGGCGTCAGATCGAGGTTCCGGTTTATCTTACTGATGCGAATGAGGATCCGGTCAAGATCAGTCGTAAGGCGGTCGAGGCGGCCCGGCAGCAGGGTTATGATACGGTTATTATTGATACCGCCGGTCGCTTGCAGATTGATGCGAAACTGATGGCTGAGCTGGAGAAAATCAAGGCGGCGGTTGTGGCCCACGAGATTCTTCTGGTGGCCGACGCGATGACCGGTCAGGAAGCCGTCAATATCGCTAAAACCTTTAATGACGCCCTTGATATCAGTGGCGTTGTCCTGACTAAGCTGGATGGTGACGCCCGGGGTGGGGCGGCCTTGTCGATCAAGGCGGTTACCGGCAAACCGATAAAATTTGTCGGCGAAGGAGAAAAACTCAGCGCCCTCGATGTTTTTCATCCGGATCGCATGGCGTCGCGGATTCTCGGCATGGGTGACATGCTGACCCTGATCGAAAAAGCCCAGGAAAGCGTGGATCAGAAAAAGGCCGAAGAGCTGGCGCGCAAGCTCCGTAAGAATGAATTTTCCCTGGATGATTTTCGTTCCCAGCTGAAGCAGATCAAAAAACTGGGCTCAATCGGCGGGATTATGAAAATGATTCCGGGCATGGGTCGGCTCAAGGATAAACTCGGGGATGAAGCGATCAACGAGAAAGAAATGGTGGTGATTGAGGCGATTATCAATTCAATGACCGACAAGGAGCGCCGTGATCACCGGATTATTAACGGCAGCCGGCGTAAAAGGATTGCCCAGGGCAGCGGGACGACGGTTCAGGATGTTAACCGGTTGCTGAAGAATTTTCTTGAAATGAAGAAGATGATGAAGCAATTCAAGAAGATGGGACCTAAGGGTCTAAAACGGATCATGGGTCAACTTGGCGTTTGATGATAATTTTTGCAGTAACTAACTGAAATTTTGTTTATAAAAAAGGAGAATTTGACTGATGGCAGTAAAATTAAGATTGACCCGGAGAGGGGCGAAGAAGAAACCCTTCTACCGGATTGTCGCGGCTGATTCCCAGGCTCCCAGGGATGGTCGTTTTCTCGAAATTGTCGGGACCTATGATCCCCATCAAGACCCGGCGGCGATAGTTTTGCATGATGATAAACT
Source organism: Pseudomonadota bacterium (assembly GCA_011049115.1). Lineage (NCBI taxonomy): Bacteria > Pseudomonadati > Pseudomonadota > Pseudomonadota bacterium. The sequence continues at coordinate 21,004 of DSCM01000113.1, read as the reverse complement.
CAATTACTGGCTGGAGCAGGGAGCTATTCCGACGCCCACCGTGGCCAGTTTGATTGAAAAAGGACGAGCCTCTGCAGAGGTCTCCGCTTAGGAGCTTTTCGGGGCCGCTCGTTCAGCTTGATCTCATAATCGATTCCTTTGCCGCCTGGTTTAGCAGGTGCTTGGAGAGAAGCAATGTATAAAGATTTGATTGAGTATCTGGCTAAATCCCTGGTTGATAACCCGGATGAGGTTGAGGTCAGGGAGCGGGAAGAAGACGAGGCCGTACTGCTGGAGCTTTGCGTCAATCAGAAAGATCTGGGGAAGGTGATCGGTCGTCAGGGGAAAACCGCCCGGGCCATGCGGACCATTTTAGGCGCGGCGGCCGCCAAGGAAGGCCGCCGCGCCAGCCTTGAGATTGTCGAGTAGCTTTTTTCTGAATTGGCTGGATTCCGGAGCGGGTGAACTTGACGGAAACGCAAAAAGCGGTGGTTTTATGAACGATCCCTGGGTGGTTTTGGGAGAAATCGTCAAAACGCATGGGCTGCGCGGTGAAGTAAAGGTTCGTTCCGAGATCGAAAACCCGGAAAATTTTCTTCTGGCGGGTCTTTTTTTGCGCTCTCCGGAAGGTTCCCTGAATGAAATTCAGGTGCTTACCTGGCGTTTTCAGAAAAATGCTTATTTGTTGAAAATTGCCGGACTGGAGTCGGTTGGGCAGGCCCAGAAACTGATAGGCTCGGAACTTGTTTGTCGAGGTAGCCGTTTGCCGCCTCCGGCGGAGGATGAGTTTTATCATTTTCAACTTATCGGGCTGGACGTACTCGATAGTCAAGATCAACCCCTGGGGCGCCTGGCAGAGATCATGCAGACCGGGGCTCATGATGTTTACGTGGTAAAAAGCGCGAACAACGGGGCCGTGAACAGTTCTGACGAGTTACTGTTGCCAGGGGTTTCCGACTATATCCTTGCCATTGATTTTGAGCGAGGTTGTATCGTGGTCGATCCCAGCGGTGGCAAAGGTAAGCCGGTCGAGTCGGAGATCACGGCCGATGATTGTTGATGTGGTCACGATTTTCCCCGGGATGTTCACCTCTCCCTTTGCCGAGAGTATTATGTTCCGGGCCCGGAATCAGGGCTTGTTTGAACTAAATGTCCACGATCTGAGGGATTATTGTCATGATCGTCATCGGGTCGTTGATGATTATCCTTACGGGGGAGGCGCCGGTATGGTGATGCGCCCCGAACCGGTTGTGGCGGCTCTTCAGGCGCTTAAAAGGATTGACTTGGCGGCAGAGGTTTTGTTGCCTTCCCCGTCAGGAGAGCCTTTCAGCCAGGCCCTGGCCCAGGAACTCAGCGCCATGGACCAGATCGTTATTTTTTGTCCTCATTACGAAGGTGTGGATGAACGGGTGACGACATGGGTGGATCGCGAGATCAGTCTGGGTGATTACATCTTGACCGGGGGCGAGTTGCCGGCCATGGTTATGATTGATGCGGTGGTCAGATTATTGCCCGGAGTTCTGGGGTCGGCCGCCTCTCTTAAGGAGGAAAGCTTTTCGCCTTTGCTTGAGTATCCCCATTATACTCGACCGGCGGAATTTGCCGGGCTGCGAGTGCCGGAAATTCTGCTTTCCGGACATCATGCCCGGATTCAGGAATGGCGACGCCGGCAGGCGCTGCGCCGTACCTTTGAACGTCGCCCAGAGCTTCTGGCCGAAGCGGAATTAACTTCGGCTGAAGTCAGGCTTATTGAGCGGTGGCGTCTGGAGGAACACAGCGGCAGAAACGTTGTTTGATTTTCGGGCTCATGTTTGCGGATATGGGTTCGGCGGTCGGGGGCCGCAATTTGAAAAATCCGCCTTGTTCGTGTGGCGCCCTGCCGGGCGGCGGGATTGCAGGTTCATAGAGCACTGGATTCTATAAGACGGCATGGTTTTTATTCCAGTTCACTGTGGGAATTTTTGACCAAGGCTATCGCTCTCGGAAGTGCCTTCATTGCGAGGCCTCGGGGCGCGTTTTTTACAAAGCCATCAATTTTGGAGAACGATGATGAATGCAATAGCTCAGATTGAACAGCGTGGTATGAGAATGGACATTCCTCCCTTTAAAGCTGGAGACACTTTGAAGGTGCATGTCAAGATTCGTGAAGGGGAAAAACAGCGGATTCAGATTTTTCAGGGTTTTGTTCTGCGCCGTCAGGGCGAAAGCAGCCGCGAAACCTTTACGGTGCGTAAGGTTTCCGGTGGTATCGGGGTGGAGAGAACCTTCCCGATTCATTCCCCGATGGTCGATAAAATCGAGCTTGTCAATCAGGGACGGGTAAGAAGGGCGAAACTCTATTTTATGCGTAACCTGCGCGGTAAGGCAGCGCGGATCAAGACTATCAACTGATATTCAGTTGGTGTTTGCGGAAAATTGTCGCTGCTTCTTTGCCTGAGCGATTTTCCCGGAAGTCTTCAAGCCCGGCCGGCAGCTGCTTTGAACCGCGGGTTATGGCTGTTCTGAGCTGCGCTGCGTGCAGAACTTAAACCGAAGCGGAAACCGGGAGAAAATTCTTTGCTGCGTTCGCTTAATCTTCTAATGACTCGTTTGGGGCGGCCGCAACTGGCCGGGGTCGATGAAGCCGGGCGCGGCTGCCTGGCTGGACCGGTGGTTGCCGCCGCCGTCATTCTGCCGGCGGGTTTTGCCGTGGCAGGGGTTAACGATTCAAAGAAATTGACTCCTGCTTCTCGGGAACGACTGTTTCGGCAGATGGTGGCGGCTGGGGTCGCTATCGGACTGGGGGTGGTTTCCGCTCGGGAGATAGATCGAATCAATATCCTCCAGGCTTCCCTGAAAGCGATGGTTCTGGCTCTGACCTCGCTTCGCCAGGTTCCGGATCTGGTGGTCGTTGACGGGCCTCAGTCTTTGCCTCTTTACCTTCCTCAATATCCCTTGGTGCGGGGGGATTCTCTTTGTCTGCCGGTAGCGGCGGCCTCAATTGTCGCCAAAGTCATACGTGATCGTCAGATGCAGTATTATGATTGCCGATTTCCTGAATATGGTTTTGCTTCTCATAAAGGTTACGGCACCCGCCGGCACCGGGCGGCGCTGACCCGGATCGGACCCTGCTGGCTGCATCGTCAAAGTTTCAGAGCCAAAGCGGAAGTTTGTGGATGACGGCGAAGGACAGGGGTGGTTCTTTAGGGCGCCGGGGTGAGGCTCTGGCGGCCGCTTTTCTACAGAAGCGCGGCCTGACGATCGTCGAACGAGGATTTCGTTGTCGTTTCGGGGAAATCGATCTGATTGTCCGTAACCAGGAACTTTTAATCTTTTGTGAGGTTAAAACCAGACGTCAGGGTGGCTGGACGAATGCACTGGAAGCCGTTTCCGTCGCCAAGCGGAGACGTTTGATTAAAACTGCGGGCTGGTATCTGAATCAAAACCCTTGGGACGGTGATTTACGTTTTGATGTGATCGCGATTACTGTGGCCCGGGAATCGGATAAATTTGAGTTGGAATGGGTCGAGAACGCTTTTCCCTGGGATTGAAATGAAACCGTTCTGAGCTGCTTTACCTGCAAGCACTTGGGGGGGGGGAGAGAACTTTCAGTAAAGTCCTCCCCAGCCGCGAGGCGTTCGAAACCTGGACCGGCGGCATATCCAGAGGTACAACACCGTGACCAAAGTTAAAGGTGAACGCAGTCGGTTGGTTGCTTACGCAGCCAGCAGGTTTGATAGATAACTTTAGAACCTTACGGGTTATTTTCTTGTTTTTTTTCAACAATTTTTTCAACCACAAAAACAAGAAAATGTTAAGTGCTTCACGGGTTATCCCCGAAGGGGATGTCCCGATGAAGAAACTTATCCAGCTCTGCTGGGTCTGACAAGAGTACTTATTTGCGGGCCGTGAAGGCCCTTTGGGTTGCGGGACTTGTTCCCGCATTGGTCAGAGTGATGCCGAGGGATCAGGAAATGCGAGAAAAACTAAAGGCCGCTGATTTAGCGGAAGATACGGCCGAGATCGAACGTTTCAACGACCCGGCCTGGATACAAAAGACCCTGGGGGAGCTGGACGATAATCTGGAATCGGTAACCGCGGAGTTAAAAAAGTCTTATGTCGAGATGGCGGCCGGGGCGGCCCGGATTGAGGATGAGCTCAAAGCGGCGTTTGAAGCCGGGGATGAAATGGCCTACCAGGCCGCCCGGATCAAGAAAAATATGATTCTTGAGCGGTTACGGGAACTGGAGGCTTTGCAGCTGTGAAGCCTCTGGCCGAATTCCTCTTTACGGCGGCGATGCTGCGGCGGACTCCGCGCAGCGGCCTGCAGTTTCTCGGCAGCGGTCGGGAGAGTGTGGCCGAGCATGTTTTCCAGACGATGATAGTCGGTTTTGTTCTGGCCAAGATGGAAGCGGAAAGGGGCGTGGCAATTGATGAAAAAAAGGTCTTGCAACTTTGTCTGCTGCACGACCTGATTGAGTCTCGCACGGGCGATCTTAATTATGTGAATAAGAAATATGTGCGGGTCGAGGCCACTGGTGCCCTGAGCGACATGTGTCGGCCGCTCTTTTTTGGAGGGGAAATTGAGGTTCTGGTCAAAGAGTTTGACGAGCGCCAAAGTCCCGAGGCCCGGCTGTCCGCGGATGCCGACCAGCTGGCCCTGATGGTGCTTCTCAAGGAGGAACTGGATCTCGGGAATGCTTACGCAAGGGAATGGCTGAGTGTGGCCCGGCAACGGCTGTTGACCGATTCCGGTCGTTCCCTGGCCAAGGCCCTGTATGAGGGTGACTGGGCCGCCTGGTGGTTCAGTAAAGGCAGTAATGAATGGTGGATTAACGGCAAACATAAAAACGGAGGCGGGGAATGAAGAAAAAGCTCATGGTGCTTGGGCTGGTTTTCTTTCTGGCGGTGCCAGGGGGGGCGGAAATCATCAAAATTCCAGTGGCTTCCCCTTTTACCGGGCCGCTGGCATCTTTTGGTGAAGGCGTGAAAAACGGAGCCCTGCTCAAGGCGGAAGAAATCAATGCGGGGGGGGGAATCAATGGGCAAAAGGTAGAGATCGAGCTGGCCGATGAACTTTGCGACCCCAAGGAAGCCGCGGCCGTGGCCACTCGTTTCGCCAATGATCAGAAGAGCGCGATTATCATCGGTCATCTTTGTAGTTCGGCGACCCTGGCGGCGTTGCCGATTTATCTGGAAGCCAAACTGCCGGCGATTACTCCGGCCTCGACCAATCCGGTGATCGGAAAATCCAGCCCTTACTATTTTCGCAACGTTTACAGGGATGATTTTCAGGGGGATTTTCTCGCCCGTTATGCCAGTCAGGTCATGAATTTTAAACGGGTCGCCATTTTTTATGAGGTAAATGATTATGCTATGGGGCTTAAAGACGCTTTTTTTGCCCAAGCCCGAAACAGTGGTCTCAAGGTCGTCGGAGCCGAAGCCTATCGGGCTGAAACCACGGATTTCAAAGCTCAGTTGGCAAAATTCAAACTGCTGCGGCCCGATGCGATCTTTATTCCCGGCTATGCGCCCCAGGCTACCCTGTTGATTTCCCAGGCTCGTAATCTGGGCCTGAAATGCGCTTTTTTTGGAGGCGATGGTCTGGATGATGAAATCATGCTGAAAAATCCCGAGGCTGAGGGTTTGTTTGTGACCACCCCCTTTCTGGCGGATCGCGGCGGAAGCATCGTTAAAGAATTTGTCGAGCGCTATCGTCATAAATTCTCAGTTGAACCGAACTGGTTTGCCGCCAATACCTATGACGCGGTCGGCTTGGCGGCGGCGGCCCTGGCGGTGGCCGGAAACGATCGGGAACAGGTGCGTGGTTATCTGGCCGCGATCAATTCTCCGGAGAAAGCCTACCCGGGGGTTACCGGGGCGACCTATTTCGATGAGAATGGCGATTGTCTGAAGGCCGCTTTTGTCAAAATCATCAGAAACGGTCAATGGGTCAGCGCGGAAGGACAGTTACAGTAGGCAAAAATGGAGGGTTTTTTTCTCGAACAGTCAGCCCTTTTTTTACAGCAGCTGGTAAATGGGGTAACCCTGGGCGGTATTTACGCTTTGATCGCGGTGGGTTACACTATGGTCTATGGGGTTATTCAGCTGATAAATTTCGCTCATGGCGAAATTTATATGTTCGGGGCCTTCCTGAGTTTTTCCCTGCTGACCGGTTTTTTCGGTCCGAGCCTGCCGTTTGCCGTTGCCGTGCCGCTCGCAGTGCTGATCTGCGCCGGAGCCGGAGTGCTGTTGGATGTTATCGCCTATCGCCCTTTGCGGCGTTCTCCCCGCCTGGCGGCTCTGATCACCGCCATCGGCATGTCGATTTTTCTGCAGAATCTGGCCCTGCTGATCTGGGGGGGGCAGATTAAAGCTTTCCCCCGCGGTGTTATTCCCGCGTTTTTGTTTGAGACGGCCCTGGAAATGGGCGAGGTCAGTGTCGGCTGGCTGCAGGTAATTGTTTTGCTGGTCGCCATGATTCTGATGTTGATTTTGCAGCTGGTGGTGCATTATACTCGAACGGGGCGGGCCATGCGGGCGATAGCCCAGGACCAGATCGCGGCCGCTTTGATGGGCGTCAATGTTGATCGGGTGGTTTCCTATACCTTCGCTCTGGGCTCGGCGCTGGGCGCGGTGGCCGGGATTCTGGTCGCCCTCTACTATAACGCGGTCTATCCGACCATGGGCTATTTTGCCGGGATCAAGGCTTTTGCCGCCGCAGTGCTGGGAGGTATCGGGAGTATTCCCGGAGCCATTCTCGGTGGTGCGATTCTCGGTCTGGCCGAAGTTTTTGGAGGCGGTTATATCTCTTCCGCCTATAGTGACGGCATTGCCTATGCGGTGATGATTCTGGTGATTCTGGTCAAGCCGAACGGTATCTTCGGCCGTCGCATTAAGGATAAGGCCTGATTTTCCCTGGCCCTTGCGTCCGATGGCGTGAGCGGTTTTTCCCTGAACGCGGTTCTAGAAAAAGTCCAAAATCCAGGCTTATGCATTTAGACGACTATCTCTTCAGCGATAAAAGATACTTTCCCCTCCTTCTGGCGCTGGTCCTGCTTCTGCCCTGGCTGCCGCTGGGCGAGGCCGGACCTTATGTGATTCGGGTTGCGACTCTGACCCTGGTCTACATGGTTCTCGCCCTGGGGCTTAATGTGGTTCCGGGATTTACCGGCCTGCTCGATCTGGGCTACGTCGGTTTTTTCGGACTCGGGGCTTATACTGCCGGGCTGCTGACGGTTCAGTATCAGTGGAGCCTGTGGCTGGTGTTGCCCCTGGCGGCCTTGCATGGGGCCCTGTGGGGCGTGCTGCGTGGAGCCCCGACCCTGCGTCTGGCGGATGATTATTTTGCCATCGTGACCTTCGGCTTTTCCGAGTTGATTATTCTGGTGATTCGCAATGAGCTCTGGCTGACCCGAGGCCCGATGGGGGTTCCCGGAATCGCCCGCCCCGATTGTTTTGGCTATCTGCTGGAGCAGCCTTGGCAGACCTATTATCTGATACTGTTCTTTTTGCTGGTGGTGCTCTGGGTGGTCGTGCGGATTCGCGGTTCTCGGCTGGGGCGGGCCTGGTTCGCCATCCGCGAGGATGAAACCGCGGCTGAGTGTGTCGGAATCAACGTCGCCATTTACAAGATCATTGCTTTTGCCCTGAGTGCTGCCATCGGAGCGCTGGCCGGGGCTTTCTATGCCCGCTGGTTCCGTTTTATTCATCCCGATATGTTTAAATTCTGGGAGTCGATTCTGATTCTCTGTCTGATTGTTTTTGGCGGCATGGGCAGCATTACCGGGGCTTTGCTCGGGGCTCTGGTACTGATTCCGCTGACCGAGATTCTGCGGATCGTTCTGCCGGCCGAAATGAGCCAGGCTCGCTATCTTTGTTTCGGTCTGATCATTGTGGTGATGATGCGCCGGCGCCCGGCCGGGCTGTTGCCCCTGGAAAAGGAATGAGTCCGGTGGCTGAGATAAAAACCGGCAAGGTACTGCTTCAGGCTCGCCGGGTGGTGAAACGGTTTGGCGGCCTGACGGCGGTCAAGGAGGTTTCCCTGGAGGTCCGGGCCGGGGAAATCGTGGGTTTGATCGGTCCCAACGGCGCCGGGAAAACCACTTTTTTTAATTGTCTGAACGCGGTCACCAGGGTCAGCTCGGGGGAGATCATCTTCGCCGGTCAGAGTCTGGTCAGTCAGGTGACTCCGGAGACATTGCGCCTGGTGATCTGGGCCGGCCGGTTGTTCGGACTGCTTTCGCTGCTCTGGTTGCCGCTGGTCTTGGGGGTTGTCTGGCCGGAAACCTTTTTTCGCCTGGAAGCTGTGTTGGCCCTCACCTTGCTGACGGGGTTCCGCATTTATCTGTTGCGACCGCTAGGGGCCTTGCGGCCCTGGAGTCGCCTGCTGCTCAATCTTTTTGTGATGAGCGACCTCCTGTGTGCACTCGTCTGGCTGAAACGGAGCGAGAGCTTTTCGGAAGTCGTTTTTTTCGGTCTCTTTCGCTTCTATCCGCTGCTGGTTCCGGGAGCGCTGCTGCTGTTTCTGGGAGCGGCGCTGCTGTTCCTTGTGAGTAATCTGCCGCGGGTGCGTGAGGCCTTCGGGCAACACCTGCGAGCGGATGTCATCGCCCGTCTCGGAATGGGCCGGACCTTTCAGAATATTCGTCTTTTTTCCTCACTCTCAGCCTTGGATAATGTCAAACTTGGGCGTCACGGCCGAACCCGGGCCAATTTTTTCGGTATTGTCCTGGCCTTGCCAGGGGCTCGTCGCGAGGAGCTCGACTCCGCCGCCAAGGCGGAAGATTGTCTGCGTTTCGTCGGTCTCGGTAAACAGTCGCAGACCCGCGCCGGGTCTCTGGCTTACGGTGATCAGCGCCGGCTTGAAATTGCCAGGGCCCTGGCGAGCGAGCCGCGCCTGTTGCTTCTGGATGAACCGGCGGCCGGCATGAATCCGACCGAATCCGCCGCGCTGATCGCTGTGGTGCGGCGGATCAGTCAGGCCGGAATCGCGGTTCTGATTATCGAGCACGATATGAAGGTGATCATGAACCTTGCCAGCCGAATCTATGTCCTCGATCATGGTGAACTCATTGCCTCGGGTAGCCCGACGGAAATCCGCAACCATGAGAAGGTCATCGCAGCTTATCTGGGAGCCCGGCATGCCGTTGCTGAAGCTTGACCATATCCATTATTATTATGGTAATATTCACGCCCTGAAGGGGGTTGATCTAGAGATTTACGCCGGAGAAATCAGAACCCTGATCGGGGCCAACGGCGCCGGTAAATCAACCACGCTGATGGTGATCAGCGGCATTCTCAACCCCCGGAGCGGTGAAATCCTTTATCACGGCACTCCTCTGACCGGGCGACGCCCGGACGAGATCGTCAAGGCCGGTCTTTGTCAGGTGCCGGAAGGACGGCGGATTTTCCCGGGATTGACGATTCAGGAAAATCTGGAAATGGGGGCCTACTGCCGGCGGGTGAAACGTGCGGTGGCGGCGGATCTGGAGATGGTCTACGATCTGTTTCCGGTACTCGGTGAGCGCCGGCGTCAGCTCGGCGGCACTTTGTCCGGCGGGGAACAGCAGATGCTGGCTATCGGTCGGGCCTTGATGTCACAGCCGCAGCTGTTGCTGCTGGACGAGCCCTCGCTGGGGTTGGCGCCGTTGATGGTGGAAAAGATTTTCGCGATTATTGAAAAAATAGCCGGTGAGGGGATTACCATCCTCCTGGTTGAACAGAACGCGCACGCCGCTCTGCGCCTGGCAGATTACGGCTATGTCATGGAGACCGGCCGGATTGTCCTGGCCGCTCCGGCCGCCGAGCTATTGCGCGATGAGAGGGTTAAGGGAGCCTATTTAGGAGCATGAGCATGGAAAAGAATATTATCTGGAAGGTTGTGAACCATTATCCGGCACCGGAATCCGGAATGCGGGTATTTCTTTTTGATGAAGAACGGTCTTTTTTTGCTTCATCTTCGGAACTGGAACAAAAAGCCGCGGTTTACCGGGAACGGGGGCTTGAGAAGTCGTTGTTTCTGGGCTCTCCGGAGCTGGAGCGGGCCGATTACCTGCTGCCTCTGGCCCAGTTCAAGTACCTCAATGCTTGGGAAGCGGTCAAATGCGCCGCCCAGCAGGCTTTCAATGAGGCAGCGGCGCTTAAGATTTCGCCGCTGGTTCTGGTTTTGGATGGGCCCGATGCGCCGGGTTTTCATAAAAAAGCCTTGGAAGGGATTGTGCTCGGAGCTTATAATTACACGCAGTTTAAATCCGCCGCCCGGGAAGCTGACAAGTTGGTTCCGGAAGTGGTTTTTGTCGTCGGCGGTCTTGACCGGGAGCAGATTCAGGCTGAATTGCAAAGACTGGAAACGGTTTGCCTGGCGGTTAACCGGGTGCGCGATCTAGTCAACCATCCGCCGTCGATACTGGGCCCCGAGGAACTTGCCGACGAGGCGGTTAAAAGCGCCGGCCGCCATGGTTTGAAAATCGAGCTTTGGGACGAGAACCGGTTGGCGCGGGAAGGCTATAACGGCCTCCTGGCCGTGGGCCGGGGCAGCTGCCGGCCGCCGCGCATGGTAGCTCTGACTTATGAGCCGCCGCTGGAGCAGGAAGGGAAGCCGGCCCATGTGGTTTTGGTGGGTAAGGGCATTACTTTTGATTCCGGCGGACTTTCCCTGAAGCCCGGTCCTTCGATGGTGGATATGAAATCGGATATGGCCGGAGCGGCCGCGGTTCTCGGAGCCATGGAAATCATCGCCCAGCTCGGAGCCCGGGTCAAGGTGACCGGAATCCTGGCCCTGGCCGAAAATATGCCGAGTGGCCGAGCTCAGGCTCCCGGTGATGTGATAGTCATGAAAAACGGTAAATCGGTGGAAGTTAAAAATACCGACGCCGAAGGCCGTTTGATTCTGATTGATGCCCTGCAGCTGGGCGCCGCGCTCGAACCCGACTATATGGTCGACGCCGCCACCCTGACCGGGGCCTGTCGGGTGGCGCTGGGCGTGCAGGTGGCGGCGGTGCTTGGTCGTGATGCCGAGCTGATTCGCCGGTTGCGGGCGGCAGGCGAGGAAAGCGGTGAAATTCTTTGGGAACTGCCTCTGGAAAGGGCCTATCTGGAGGATCTGAAATCTGATTTTGCCGAGATCTCTAATATCGGTAACAGCGCTTACGGAGGGACGATTACGGCCGCTCTCTTTTTGGGTGAATTTGTTCCCGAAACTATCGCCTGGGCCCATCTCGATATTGCCGGGCCCGCCTATCCGGGGAAAAAATGGAAATACTTCGCTCCCGGCGCGACCGGTTTCGGGGCCCGGATCATGGCCGGTCTGGTGAAAAATCTGCGGCCATGAGGGGGCGGCGAGCGCCTCTGGTCAGCGTCGTGATTCCGACCTTTAACCGGGCGCAGCCGCTGCTCAGAGCGGTGGCCTCGGTGTTGGATCAGTCTTATTCCCGTTTGCAGATCATTGTCGTCGACGACGCTTCGACCGATGCCAGCGCGGCCCTGTTGGTAAAACATTTCGGGAACCGCATCGAGCTCTTGCGGCTGCCCCGCAATCGCGGGGTCAGCTATGCCCGTAATCGGGGCATCGCCTTCAGCCGGGGCGATTTTATCGCCCTGCTGGATTCCGATGATCTTTGGAGTCCGGAAAAGATTGCGCGCCAACTTGCCTTCATGCGCGAAGATCCGGAGCTGCTGCTTTCTCAGACGGATGAAATCTGGATTCGGGACGGGCGCCAGGTCAATCCCCGTTTTCGGCACCGCAAGCCTTCCGGATACATCTTCGCCGAATGTCTGCCGCTCTGTGTGGTCAGTCCCTCGGCGGTGATGATGCGCCGCCGTTTTTTTGCCCGGGTCGGTCTTTTTGATGAAAATCTGCCGGCCTGTGAGGATTATGATCTCTGGCTGCGGACCGCCAGTCGCTATCCCGTGCCGCTGCTGGCCGAAAAACTGGTGGTCAAGCACGGTGGGCACGCCGATCAGCTCTCGCGCACGGTTCCCGCGCTTGACCGCTACCGGATTCAGGCGCTGCTTAAAGTCCTTCACAGCGGCACGCTGACGAAGGCCCAGCGGGAGATGGCGCTGGCGGTTTTACAGGAAAAGAGCGCCGTCTATCTTGCCGGTTGTCGCAAGCGCGGCCGGCAAGCTGAAATCTACCAGCTGCAACAAGCTCTGCGAGACGTGGCTGAACCGGCGTCGAAAGCTTGATCGCCGGATTCATTCAATGCTGGTTTCCATGATAACCGGGCAGTGATCGCTGCCGTTTTGCCCGCCGAGGTAGTCGATCGCAGTGACGTTCGGAAAAAGGCTCTGGTCGACAAAGAAATAGTCAATCCGCCAGCCGACGTTGCGTTGCCGGGCCCCGGCGCGAAAACTCCACCATGAATAAACCTCCCGTTTGTCGGGAAAGGTCCGGCGCCAGACATCGACCCAGCCGGCGGCCACCCAGGCGGAGAGCCGGCGTCGTTCTTCCGGGTGAAAACCGATTTCACCGTCGTTTTCCTTGGGTCGGGCGATGTCGATTGCTTCATGACAGCAGTTGACGTCGCCGGCGAAGATCACCTTCTCTCCTTGCCGTCGCAATTCATTGATGTAGTCGAGAAAATTTTCATAGAAAGCGAGTTTGCCCTGCCAGGCGGCCTCCGACTTGCCGCCGTTGGGAAAATAGACTCCCAGAAGGTGCAGACCCGGCAGTTTGAGTTGGGCGATGCGGCCTTCATCGTCGTTGTAGCCCGGCATGCCGGTCAGAAAGGTACATTCGGGGCAGACCGTCCTTTTCGCCCAGATCGCGGTGCCCGCGTAGCCGGGTCTGACGGCGGCGTGATAAAACTGATGATAAAGCGGGCTTGCGGTAAGTTCCGGGGGTAATTGGTGGGCCCCGGCCTTGGTTTCCTGCAGTAGCAGAATATCGGGATCATGTTGCCGCAGGAAATTGTCGAGTTCTCCCTTTTTGGCAATCGCGCGCAGGCCGTTGACATTCCAGGATGCCAGTTTGATTTTTTTCGCCATCAATTTTCCTCTTATCATTTCCCCCTCGTTTATTCAGCCAGGTGCGGCCGGGGCCGGCCACGAAAGGCGAATCTAACGGTTTTCCCCAGAAGATATTTCCCCTCTCAGAAAGAAAATTTTCAGGTAACTATTCATTTTCGGGAGCTCGCAGGGGCTTTTCTTTGACTCCCGAGGTTCGCATTCTGCTTTCCCAGCGTTTATGATGTCCAGCTATCGCACTCAGGCGGCCGCAAGGTTATGGGGCTTCTCTCGCCGGGGGGGGGAAACGACGAAATCTCTCGTCATGTCGCGGAAGGCCACTGAAGCTCATCGAGGTTGCAGCTTAGCAGAATAGTTACATTTTTGGGAAAGAAAATTCGCTGAGACGGCTTTATATATCACTATGAAAGGTAAAAAAAAGCGGGGCCCCGGGTTGGGGACGGCAGTTTATCTTTATGCGACGTTAATAATATTTTTTTATAAGGTTAAGGTACCGCTGGTCAAAGATGGAATTTGGTGGTCGAAAACCGATGCTTGACGACCACCACAGGAATGAAACGGAAAAAAGCTATGGCCACCATAGAAAGGATAGCCGCCGGATTGGTCGCGGCCCCGTTGCCGGGACTGTCACCCGAGATTTCCGCGCCGGATGAACAACGTTTTTTCAAGGTGATTTCAAGTGAGTTGACTGCGGAGGAGGAGCTTCGGATAGTAACCCCGGATAAGATATTTAAACGTCAGGAGGAGGTCCTGGCGGTGCACTGGCATCCGGAATTTATTCCCTTGGAGCTGATAGCCCGTCGTCTGGAGTTCCTGTTTCCCGATCGTAAACAGGAACTGATCATTCCGACCCAGCATAATATTCTGATGGAATTTAACGGTTATTCAGGGGTCGAGGTTGATTGTTATTCCAGCGGTTTTAACCGTAAGGTTCAGCTGTTGGTTCATTTTCAGTCAGCCCGGGTCGAAGAGGCCGGGGTGTTTAAAAATATCTTTGAGCACACCTTCAAATATCGTTCATCTCAATTCTTCAGTTTTCTCCAGGCCCTGACCCGGTCCCGGGCGGACTGGCTTGAGGAAGCCGCGCGCGCAACCTGAACCGGGTCGGAACTGGTTGCCTATATCGCCGCGCACGCGTGCAAACTCGAAAAACTGTTTGATCAATATTGCGACATGATTCCTCCGGCCAGCATCAAAAACAAGCTGCTGCGGAATTATTTTGACGAGCTCTGCGCTGAGCTGGATGTCTCCCTGGTGCTGCGTATTCAGATCTTTCTGCGGGCCCTGAAAGAGATTGTCAAAAGTCACTTTTCGCTGAAATTCTTTTACCGGACTTCGGAGATTATCGAAGAGGCTCGGGCTTTGGGGGCGGGGATTGTCATTCCTCATCCGGAACAGTTCTGGCCGATTCTGCTGGCGGATTACGATGTCGATGGTTATGAGATCTGGAACCCGCAGTCCCGGGAGTACACTGAATTTTTAATTTCAGTTCTGGAAAGAAAAAATCAGGGGCGCAAACCGGGCCGCAGGCTGCTGGCTTTTATGGGAGACGATACTCATTTCGGGGAGAAACTCAAGAGCCCGGAAGCCGGTTCCAGGGAAAAAGCCGAACGTGAAATCGGGGTGTAGCCGGCCTGGGATGATCTGGCGATTAGCAAGGAACTGATTAAAACCGGGATGAGTAGACGGCAGGTGATCGAAGAGTACGCAAGCCGTTTGAACGGCTAAGTTTCAGGGTTTTCGCCTCATCTGTGTTGCGAAGGCTTAACCTTGAGGGAAAACGGATGGCACTGGGAAAAAGGGATGGAAAGCAATGGATGGAAAAAATTCTCTCATGTTTCACTGCAGGACACAAATTCGATCAAACTGTATCTTGAATCTCTGATTGAGGCCCTGGACAAGAAAAAGATAACCCTGTTGTCGGGCGATGAGAAGATTGTGATGGCGATGGGTGAGTTATGCCGCATCTCGTTTCAGGCCAAGAAAAAGGGTCTGGAAAATAAGTTGACCATCAAATTAAGCTGGACCGATGCCGGCGGCCCGGCGGAACTTTCCCGGGAAGAAATTGAGATCTTCTGAGTCCTGAGGCGGAAATATGAGCAGTTCCGGTAGAAATAAGAACCAGTCCAGTCTACGGGTTCTGGATGATAACTTCAGGCTGCTTTTAAGTGAAGGCGTCAACCAGCTGGCCCGGACTTTTGCTTACATTGAATCCTTTTCCGAGGCGCTGCACGGGAAAATAATCGAGCGGGACGACTATATCGATAATCTCAAGTTGACCATTGAAAATCAGTGTTTTACCACGCTGAGCCAGCTTGGATCTGAGGAAAAAGAGAAAATCGCACATCTGCGTGCGCGGCAGATAATCTGTGTGAATCTGGAAAGAATCGCTGATTGCTGCATTAATATATCCAAACAGGTGGATTTCCTTAGTAATCGGGAGTTCTGGTGGAGTTTCTCCCCTCAGCCGATGTCTTTATTTATTGAGAAAAGCCTGAATCTCGTGGATCAGGCCCTGACTGAAAACGATATCGCAAAAGCCATGCTGATCTGTCGGTCCGAGTGTGAGCTTGATGAGCTGTTTACGTAAAATTTCAGTAAAATCATGGCTTTCCTGCGGGACGGCAAAGAGGTAGATACCTGTGTGACCACTCTTTTTATCTTCAGGTATCTGGAACGTATGGGCGATGCCCTGCTCAATATCGGTGAAGCTATTCTGCTGGCGATACTGGGAGAAAAGATTAAAATTCGCCAGTTCGAAGCCCTGCAGCAGACCTTATGTCATGCTGAAATCAGTATCGCCCCCGAAAAGCTGGAAGTCAATTCCTTCTGGGGCAACCGCTCGGGTTGTAATATCAGCCGGGTCGGGAGTGGGATCCAGCCTGGTGGGGTGGGTGAAAAGCGGCAGGAAGGTCTTTTTAAATCCGGCAGCCGGAGTAAAATTGTTCAGGAAAGAGATAATATTGAAAAATGGACCATGATCATGCCCGGTCTGGTGCCCCGGATTTACAGTTTTCATGAAGATGGCAATTGCAGTTCAATACTGGTCGAGTTCATTGCCGGGCAGACCCTGGAGTCCATTATCATCACCCGGCCGCTGTCGCTAATCGTCAAGGCTCTGCAAAAACTTGAAACCACCTTGCGCGGGGTCTGGGAAAAATCCCTGATTACGGTTCCGGCAGGGATTGATTATATGGGGCAGCTGCTTAAGCGCAGTGAAGACATTATGGCCGTGCATCCCGATATCTTTCGCGATCAGCAGGTGGTAAGCGGTCTTGAAGTGCCTTCAGCGTTAATTCTGGTCGAGAACTGTCGCGCCTGGGAGAAAACTCTGGCGGCACCGTTCACGGTTTTCGGTCACGGGGACCTCAATATAAATAACATTCTTTATGATGAGGTTTAGCAAAGTATCCATTTTATTGATCTCTATCGTTCCGGGCCGGCTGATTACGTGGCTGATATCGTCGTTATCATGATCTCAAATTTTCGTTTACCGGTGTTTGAAAAGGGGTTGCGCGACAGACTCAACCAGATAATGGCCGAGATTTATCGGTTTGCCGGTGAATTTGCCGTCGCTCAGGAGGATCATACCTTTGACCTGCGCCTGGGACTGGCGCTGGTAAGATCGTTTTATACCTCGACCAGGTTTGAACAGAATCATAAGTTTGCCCAGGAAATGGCGTTACGCGCATTGTTTTTGCTGGAAAAGATTGATGCCTGGAGAAAGTCAAAAGCCTCTCCGGAAACCTTTGTGCTGCCGAAAGATATATTTTATTACAGCGTTTGATGGTCCTCTTGGTTTTTTGACCGCTGGTAAATGATTTGAAACGGAGTCAACTTTTATGAAAATTGCCGTGGTTGGTACGGCCGGCGGCTGGTCCTCGGAGCTTTTGGCTAAAACCGTCGCGCACCGGACCGGTTTTCATCTGCTGGTGGAAATGGATAAGGTCAGGCTGGATCTGCCCTCCGGTCGTCTTTTGTTTGAAGGTCATGATCTGCGGCGATTCGATGCCCTGATTATCAAGAAGATTGGTCAGCGTTATTCTCCCGATCTCCTGGATCGTCTCGAAATTCTGCGTCTGTTACCTCGGTATGGAGTGTTGCTTTGTTCCGACCCTTTAAAAATTCTTGGGGTTCTTGATCGGCTTAGTTGCACGGTTACCCTGCAGCAGGCCGAAGTGCCGATGCCGGCGACCTCTGTAACGGAAGATCTCGATCAGGCTTTGCAGATTATCAAGGAGTATGGCGAGGTCGTGCTTAAACCTCTCTATTCAACCAAGGCCCGGGGCATGACCGTGCTGCAGGATGGCAGCTCGGGGCTGCTTGAAAAACTGCAGGCTTACAAAAAGGTCAACCGTATTCTTTATATTCAGAAAAAGGTGGATCTGGGGACTTACGATCTCGGCCTGGTTTTTCTGGGTGGAGAATATCTGACCACCTACGCCCGCTGCCGGCAGGCCGCATCCTGGAATACGACGATCGCCTCGGGCGGCAGATATGCGGCCATTGATCCTGATCCGGCGATTATCGAGCTGGCCCGGCGGGCCCAGGCCCCTTTCGGACTTGATTTTACCTGCGTTGATGTGGCGGAAACGGCGGCTGGACCGATAGTTTTCGAAGTTTCCGCTTTTGGTGGTTTTCGCGGCCTGCAGGAAGCTCGAGGCTTGGATGTCGCCTCGCTTTATACCGACTATGTGATTCGTAGACTGGAGGAACATCGATGATTTATGCAGCTCGAAACCTGCGCTCTTTAACTGATGATTTGTGTCGGGGGACGCACTTTGACCACCAGTTTTATCTGCAGTTCGAGAACTACAGGGTGCTGCTTGTCAGTAATGCCGCGAAGCTGGTTGAAAATCTGAGGCATTATTTTGAAACCTTCGTGGTTTCCGCGGGCGAGGTGCAGCTGACGGTTACGGCTCTGGAGATGGATCCTCCAGAAATTGACGCTCATTTTGAAATGAAAATGCCGGATTTCGGAAAAGATAAGATCAAGGAAGAGTTCCTTGATCTCGATGATGGGCGCATCGTGCGCAAAAGATTGACCGGCATGGTCTTTATTTTTGCATCCGACGTCAATTTGGTGGCCGGTTCCTGTTGCGCCAATGCCAATCAGGTGGTTAATTTTATTAATAATCGTTTTATCGCCTATAAGCTTGATCAGGGTTGTCTGCTCGGTCACGCCGCCGCCGTTGCCAAGGGTGGCCGGGGCCTGGCCCTGGCCGGGTTTTCCGGCATGGGGAAATCAACCCTGGCGTTGCACCTGATGAGCCGGGGAACTGATTTTATCAGCAATGACCGACTGTTAATTGAAGGCGAAGCCGGCAAACCGCAGTTTATGTATGGCATCGCGAAGCTGCCGCGGATCAATCCGGGGACGGCCCTGGGTAATCCCGATCTGGCGATGGTGATGCCGCTGGCCGATCGGGAACGCTTTGGTCTGCTGGAAACCGATGCCCTCTGGCAGGTTGAGCATAAATACGATGTTTACATCGATCAATGCTTTGGTCGGGATCGTTTTCAAAGTAAAGCCACGCTCGAAGCCCTGGTTATTCTGAACTGGGAGCGCCAGGGTGGCGGTCTGGTTGTCGTGGCTGCGGATGAAAGCCGCCGCCGCGCCCTGCTGCCGGCGTTTATGAAGGCCGCCGGTCTTTTTTATCTTGGTACGGCGGCGGTTGCGCTGGAGAAATATCTGCGGCGGCTTTCCGTCTGTCCGATGTATGAACTTCGAGGCGGCGTGGATTTTGTCGGGGCGACGGAATTCTGCCTGCGCTTACTGGTTTAGGAGAAACTGCGATGTCGGGAAAAAAGATCAGCTATGAGATTCGGGGTAAGCCGGCAACGGTTATCGCTTATCTTACCTCCCTGATTGAAGGCTTTGAGAAAAAGGCGACTCATCCTCACCTCGGCCGAGGAGGAGATTCTCCTTTATCCGAGTGACGAAATTGATTTTAAAGTCAAGGCCCGGGTTCGTAAAGGTGAAGGGCGGATTGAATTTAAAATGTCCTGGAATCAGGACGCGGTGAATTGCCAAAATCAGGATAGGTAACTGAGCCCAATGTCTGCGGATTTAGTTTTTACCCGGCGGGTTGCCGTTCGGCGAGAGGTGAAATTGCCGGATCCGGAGTGCCTTGAACTTCTGCGTACGGCTCCGGCTCTGGGACCCAGACTGCTTTTTTTCAGCGGCGGCAGCGCGTTGAAAAAACTCAGTCAGAAACTTGTCAAGTACACCTGTAACTCGATTCACCTGATTACCCCGTTTGATTCCGGGGGCAGCTCCGCCGGGTTACGCGAGGCTTTCCGCATGCCGGCGATAGGTGATATTCGCAACCGTTTGATGGCTTTGGCCGATCAGAGTATTTGCGGCAATCCCGAAATCTATCGGTTGTTTGCCTATCGCCTGCCGTCAACGGCGAGTCCCAGGCAACTGGCCGGTGAACTGAAAGCAATGGTTGGTGGTTGTCATGAGTTGATCCTGGCAATTTCCTCACCCATGCGCAAGATTATTCGCCATCATCTTCAACTTTTCGATGAGCTAAAACCTGCGGATTTCAATCTGGCCGGCGCCAATATCGGAAACCTCATTCTGACGGCCGGCTATCTTGAAAACCGGCGTCACCTTGATCCGATAATTTACATCTATTCAAAGCTGGCCGAAGTTCGAGGCGTGGTCCGGCCGGTGGTCAGCAGTAATTGTCATCTGGCGGCCGCATTGTCGGACGGCCGCATTCTTGTCGGGCAGCATCGGTTTACCGCCGGGGCGTATCCCTGTCCCGGCAGCCGCATAGAAAAGGTTTTTCTGGTGGGGGGCTTGCTCACGTAGAAGATGTGACGGCGACGGTTGCGGTACGCTCTAAAATTTGTGAGTTGATCGCCGGCGCCTCTTTAATCTGCTATCCGATGGACAGTTTTTTTTCAAGCCTGATTGCCAGTCTGCTGCCGGCTGGGCTGGGCCGGGCCATAGCCCGTAATCCGGCGCCCAAGGTTTATATCCCCAGTACCGGATATGACCCGGAAACCCTGGGTCTGGAGCTCAGGGATCAGGTGGATAAACTGCTTTTTTATCTGAAAAAGGATGATCCAGAGCTTCAAGACGGTGACTTGTTGAACTTTATCCTGCTGGATAAGCACTCTTGTAACTATTGCGGCAAGCTCGATGAGGCCGAGTTTGCCCGCCGCGGCATTATCGTAATCAGGGGTGAACTTATAAGCCCGGATAGCGATTCGTTGCTCGATGCCGAATGTCTGGCAGGCATTTTGTTGTCCCTGGCGTGAGCCATGGGTATTGAAGCTTGATGCAGGTAAATCATTAAAGGAGAATTGATCATGGAAAAAAAGAAACTCAGTTTGAAAAAGTTCATGGCCCCGGCCGAAGCCGCGGCTAAACTTGAAGATCTGGCCGCCGCTTTTCGCTCCGGGATGGTCAGAATTGAAAAGGATGATCAGGTTCTGAGTCTGCAGCTGTCCGATCCGGTTGAGATCGAAATCAGTGCCCGGGAGAAAAAGGATAAGGCCGTTTTTCTCTTGAACTGTCATGGTTTTGTGGAAGCCTGGAACAGGATATTGATATTTCTGTCGGAGCGCGCGAGTTGCTTTCGGCCGACGAAGAAATCCCGGAAAATCCAGCTGAGGGCGATGATGCCGGCGAATGCCTGACGGTAACCTGCGCTGGCGAAAAAGAAGAACTTTCCGACAGTTCCTGCGGCGAGGAGTTTGAAAAACATTAATCCGGGGCAGCGTAGATTTCTTTAACAAATCCTTTTTCAGTTTTTACATTATGTTGATGTTGCTGTGACATTAAGTCCGGGCTTGAATGAAGGTGGTGTCAGATTCAGGGTGAGTTTGGCATCAACGAACAACAGCTGTGTAAAAGCTAAGGAGGAGAAGAAAAAATGGATTTTAAGAAAATCTGCAAAGGTCTGGGCCTGGTACTGTTCACCGGCTTGCTGGGGCCTGTAAAGCATTTTGTGTAAACGGTCCGGGTTTGAGTTGTCAGTAAACCGGTAACCGGCCTTCAAATAGGATTGAGAATTGGTTCAGGGCCGCCCCCCAGTCCCTGACCTTGACCCGTACAGCG
>DSCM01000112.1 GCA_011049115.1 Pseudomonadota bacterium | reverse complement strand
TTTTCTTCATTTTCTTCGGAATACGTTTCCAGTTGGGGTACTCTTTTTTGAGTTGTGCTCTCACTTCGTTTTTGCTATCTTTACGGAGCATGGAAAACCTCTATTTTGGGCTGATGTTTTGTGGTGATTATCGATGCCCATTATAGAGGTTTTCCTGCATTAAGTAAATGTTATTATTGATATTTTATCCAATCTTTGCAACACCTTTAATTATATTCCGCCTGTACTGCCGGCACAAAATTATCGAACGGCGAGCAGCCAACCGGCTGAAAATCTGACCTTCGGCAGCGCAGCCGAAACCCGAACTTCGCTGTCGCCCCCCTGCTCCCAAAGCGGCCTCCAATACAAAAAAATCCCCGAACCGAAACCTTGGTTTCGACTCGGGGATTTCCCTTTTTGATCCACGAAGACGCTCTAAGCCCGACTCTGCCCACGAGATGCGGCTTATTTGTCCAGGCATGTCCTATAGCCTTACCTTCCCAGCCTTGCGGCCGGTGGTTTCTTATAGCTTTCGGCCCCGGTTACAGCGGCGGGCCCGTCCCCGATTTTAGCGGGGTTCCCTGTCAGGCGCAGTTACGAGCACCTGAATAATTATGTTGCGTGGCGATTAATGGTTTGACCGGGCTTTGTCAAAAAAACAAACGGCACCCGCAGCCGTTTTCGCCGAAAGCGGTTACGTTCCGGCCTAACGTCGATGAACTCGTCTTCAGATCATTGCCTATCCAGCATGCAGTGGTTCTCCCCGAGGGACGACTCAATCTGGATGGTCGCGTGAGCGATACCGGAATGATCGTACAGATGTCGCTGAAGTCTTTGCAGGAAATTGTTATCCAGCGCCTCACCCGTCACGACAAGGTGAACCGTCAGCGCGGTTTCAGTGGTACTCAACGGCCAGACGTGGAGATCGTGAATGCGACTGACATTTTCGACACCAAGCAGATATTTGGTGATACCGGCGATATCTATGTGCCTGGGCACGGCATCAAGAGCGTGGTTTAAGGAGCGATTATGATCGGCGACTTCAGGCCTGTGATCGTGGGTCATAGCTCTCTTCCTCTTCATGGCCAACGCTAAGGTTCACAAAACAAACCCGCGCCGTGTACGAAAGCACCAGACTGACATACATCTTCAGGCCTGATGTCTTCCAGAATAGACGGTTCACAAAGGCCCAAAGCCGCGTTGGCCCTTAATCAAGGCCCATCCAACAACTTCAACTCCGAAGAACTACCTTGCAGAAAACACTTTGACATGATTCCAACGATGTTTCATCGAGCGGATTAACACCTGATAACAGGCTAAAGGCGAAACAACATCACCCTCCGGGTTGATCTGCCCGGACTTGATCATTTCGTGACGAAGAGCCGCGCGAAAAATTCTGGACAGGGCTCACCACCGGCAGAATGGAATGACACGGCGAGGCCTGCCAGAAACCACGCCTCTCTTTTTGTGTTTAAAAAGATTTTTATGGTGCCGTCTCCTAGCAGTTATACAGCGGGAACCTGTAAGCCGGAAAGGACTTCAGTCCGGCGGAGAGAAGAGGACTGAAAAAAGATGAAGACAGAAATGACAACCCTGTCGCGTCAAACCGAGGTGGTCAAATGTCATTCTACCGGACAACAGTCATGAAAATATAGTTATATACGCAGTGATTTTCAAGAGAAATTTTCGGGAGTGCCTGGGCTGAGGTCAAACAGGAGACTGCAAAAAACTCTTATTCACGCTTTCTTCAGAAACCACCTGCTATCAACTCCCCGCCAGATAAACAAAACCGGTTGGCGGAGATCCAGAGTGCACGGACCGGCAATCGGGGTTTTAACCAATCGTCGGCCCAGAAGGGACGACGGCTGATTTTTGTCGCCCCTTCTGGGCCGGGCCCTCACAGCCAGGGCCAGGACGTAGGGTACGGGAGTTAAATTTTATGATTTCGGCGCAACTACTTCTGATTTTCGGCCTGACCGCTATTCTCATCTTCTTTTTCGGTCTGCAGCGGGCTCTGCTTTTGTGGTTTAACCGAGAACTGGCCAAAACCGTACCGTCGGTTGAGATCGTCCGCGCTTTTTTCATCGGAATGCGTTTTGACCTGGTGGTAATCGGCGCGGTCATGCTGTTACCCATACTCCTGCAGTGTTTTCCCGGCGGCACCTGGCGGCTGAGTTTCAGCGTCTTCTGGGTCACGGGCTGGGGCAGCCTTCTGCTTTTGCTCGGAGTTATTGAACTCGAGTTCTACCGCCAGTTTCATACCCGCCTTAACAGCCTGGTCGTCGATTATCTTAAGGAAGACCCGAAAACCGTCACCAGTATGATCTGGCACGGCTGCCCGGTGCTCAGCTATCTCGGTTTGTGGCTAATCGGCTGCGGTCTGCTCTGGGGCGGCTGCCGCCTGCTCGGCACTTTCAGCCTCGCCCTTTTCCACGCCGCCGCCGTTCCCGGCCTGCCGCGGCAGCTGGTTTTTTTTCTGCCCCTGACGACGCTGGATGCCATCGCCTGCCGCGGCACCCTGCGCTCGGGCCCGCCCCTGCGCTGGGGTGACGCCTACCACTCGACCCATCTTTTCGCCAACCATCTAGCCTTGAACGGCATCTTTACGATGATCAAGGCGGTCATCGATTCCCGGCGTAAAAAAAGCCGCAGCCGCTGGCTCAAGGTCATGGACCCGACCACGGCCCGGGAAACAACCCGAGCCCTGCTCCTTCAGAACGGCGATGAAGCCGACTTTCGGGAAGAGGCGCCGATCCGGCGGCTTCACCGACCGGTTCCCAACCGCCTCGGCCTGAAAAACGTGGTCGTTATCCTCATGGAAAGTTTCTCCGCGAGTTTCATCGGCGCCCTCGGCCACCCCGGCCGGGTCAGCCCGGAATTCGACCGCCTCTGCGCCGAGGGCCTGCTCTTTGACCATTTCTTTTCCTGCGGCACTCATACCCACCAGGGGATTTTCGCGACCCTGGCCGGTTTTCCCAACCTCCCCGGCTTTGAAACCCTGATGCAGCAGCCCCAGGGCGCTGCGGCTTTTTCAGGTCTCGGCAACCAGCTTTCCCAACGCGGCTACGACGACGTCTATATCTACAACGGGGATTTCGCCTGGGACAATCAGGAAGGTTTTTTCCGCAACCAGGGCATGACCCGGTTCATCGGCCGCTACGATTACAAAAATCCGGAATTTATCGACCCGACCTGGGGGGTCTCTGATCACGACATGTTCAACCGGGCTCACCTCGAACTCTGCCGGTACCAGGGGGGAAAACCGTTTTTCGCGGTGCTGCAGACCCTCTCCAACCATCTGCCGTTCACGATCCCCGAACCGCTGCCGATGGCCCGGGTCAGCGGTTATGGTGCGCTCGACGGCCATTTGACCGCCATGAAATACGCCGACTGGGCCCTGGGCCGTTTTTTCGACCAGGCCCGAAAAGCGCCTTATTACCACGACACCCTGTTCGTGCTTGTCGGCGACCACGGTTTCTGCGCTCCGCGTCAGCTCACCGACATTGAACTTCTGCGTTTTCACATCCCCCTGCTGCTGCTGGCCCCGGGCCTGAGGGAGAAATTCGGCCCCCGGCGCTCGCTGGTCGGCAGCCAGATCGATGTCGTACCAACCATCCTCGGCCTCCTGGAACAGCCGTTTGCACATCAGGGCTGGGGCCGCAATCTTCTGCAGACCGCCGCTGACGACCCCGGTTTCGCCGTCATCAAACCCTCGGGCAGCGACCCCTCGGTCGCCCTCGTCCGCGGCGAAAAAATCTTCGTCAAGCCCCCGGCCGGACGCGTCCCCCAGCTCTACGACTATCAGCTTTACCCCGAAGGCCGGGCCACCCCGGTCAGCGAGTCCGAAACCGCGGAGATGATGGAAACAGACCTGAACGCCTACATCCAGACCGCCATGCAGGCCCTGATCAGTGGCCGCACCGGCATTTGAGGAAAAAAATGAACAAACACAGAGGCAGAATCTGGATTACGGGGCTGGTTCTGGTGGCCGCTTTCGCCTGCGACCGCCCGGCGCTGCCGGCGGCGACGCCCTGGACTGATCTGATGCAGACGATTCAGGGCCGCCTGCATCAGGGTAATCTGGCGGTTGCCGAAGTCGCCATGGTCCAGGGCACAACCGTCATTATCAACCTGAAAAAGTCAGGTGTCACCACCGGCATGACCCTGGTGGCGAAGGGAAACAGCCTGCCGGGCGCGGCGTTATCTCTACAAGACAATATCGCCAGCCTGCTCCTGACCCAGATCCATGGCGATCGGGCCCGCGGTACAATCCTGCCGGGTTCACAAAAGATTCCACCCCAGGCTCCGCTGTTCCCTCTCAGCCACAACCGGATCTACCTCTACAGCAACCTCGCCGCCCCGCAGAGCATCCAGCCCTACCGGGATCTGACCGAAGTCTTACAAACCAATCAGATTCCCTATGCTATCAGAACCTGGACCCGGATCGCAGCCGCCGACCCGGACGGTATTCACCCCTTAATCATCACTTTTGAAGCTCGGGCAAATCAGGTCAGCTGTCGCTTGATCGACCGCGACCAGAATGTTTTTTACCAGCGGGTTTTTCAGCTCGAGCAGGCGCCGGCCATCACCCGCCCCGAGGGCGCGGCCTTGCTCCAAGCTCCGGCGCCCGGCTACCAGTTTAGGCCTTTCAGCAATGGTTCTCAGTCCTTTACCCGGGCCGCAGGAGCGACATCCGAGGACCAAGCAGCCGGGAAAATTGAATTGAAAAGTCCCTATAAGCGTCTGGTTTTTGCTGATTGCGACCACCAACCCGGCCAGGAACTGGTCCTCCTCAACAACCAGTGGCTGGAAATCTATACTTTCAGCCACCTTGAAATAAAGCCGGTTGCCCGCTATCGCCTGCCCGACAATGATTTCATTCCCATTCATCTGCATGCCGGCGATTTCAACCACAACGGGCTGGACGAAATCTATCTGAGCCTCGGCCGCCCCGTCATCGTCGACAACAAATTGGACACCTCGTTACATTCCATAATTCTCGAACCCGGGGAAACGGCGCTTCAGCTTCTAGGCGGGGACTTACCATATTATTTCCGCACGATCGAACAACGGGACGGAAAAGTTGTGCTCCTGACCCAGGAGATGGGCGATTTCAAACAGTATAAAACCCCTATTCACTGGGCCGGCTATTATAACGGTGGATTCGCGATCCGCGGTGAGTACCAACCGGCCCGCGATGTCTTCTCACTCTACAATTTCAATCTGAGTCCTTTCAACGACGAACATCTTCTGATTCTGGACGAAGTGGGACATCTGGCCGGTTTCAATGGCCGCAACTCCGAAAGGCTGATCACTGCCGACCACCACTATGGCGTTTTTGCCGAAACCCCTTATAACCAGAAACTGAAAAACGTTGAATTCACCGGCGGTTTTTCCGACTCGAAAAGCGCTGAGATCCGCTTCACGGCGCGACGTTTCATCAATTGCAACAATTACGGCCAACAGATCTTTCTGATCAGAAAAGGCCGCGCGGCTGAATCCGGTCCGGCCGAAAAGGGGCTCAACCTGTTCGTCGACAACCAGGTCAAATATGATCAGATTGTCGGCATTCAGTGGCAAAACGGAGAAATCCGCGAGAGCTGGCAATCGCCCAGGCTCCCCCGCGACATTATTGATTTTGCCTTCACCCAGGAGAATGGCCGGGAAACCATGGTGATCCTGACCCGCAATCATGACGGGAAATATGCCTTGGAACTAATGCAAGATTAAGCCTTTCAACTTTATTGCAGCTTTCCGGAGGTCATTTTGGCAACAAGCCCGAGGCTAAGCAAAACCCGGCTGGGCTGGTTTACTTTTCCCGGTATCCTTTTCGGCTCAATCTTATGACATACCGGGCTGCTTTATGGAGTGACGCCGGCCCGGCCTCGTAAATACGAGTTTTTTTTGAGCGACGGCAACTGAATCATCAACAACATCCAGGCCTGTTCACGCTTTCTTCAGAGTTCCCCGACTATACAGGCTAAAGCTCAACATTAAGCAACCCACAAGCCGGGAGATTTTGTCATGTCCGTACCCTTCGTTGACCTCAGCCGTCAGTTCGCCCCTCTGTTACCGCAGATCAGAAAAAGTTTCGACGACATCATTAGCCGCTCGGCCTTCATCAACGGCCCCGAGGTCGGGATTTTTGAAAAGGAACTGGCCGTTTGGATGGGCCTCGACCAGGCCTGCGGCGTCAGCAGCGGCACTCACGCCCTGAGCCTGACCCTGCAGGCTTTAGGCATCGGCCCCGGCGACGAAGTCATCACCGTGGCCAACACCGCTTTTCCCACCGCCGAAGCCATCAGTCTGACCGGCGCCGAGGTGGTTTTCGTCGATATCAGCCCGGGAACCTTCGCCATGGATCCGGAGGCCGCCGCCGCCGCCATCACCCCGAAAACCCGGGCCCTGCTGCCGGTCCACCTGTACGGGATTCCGGCGGATATGGATGCGCTGAGAAAGATTGCCGAGCGACATCGGCTTTACCTGATTGAAGATGTGGCCCAGGCCATGGGCGCCCGCTACCAGGGACGAAGGGTCGGCAGCATCGGCCAGGCCGGCTGCTTCAGTTTTTTCCCGTCCAAGAATCTCGGCACCTTCGGCGACGGCGGCGCCATGGCCGCCAACGACCAAAAACTGGTAACCCGGGTGCGAATGCTGGCCAATCACGGCCGTCAGGACAAGTTCACGCACGAGATTATCGGCACCAACAGCCGGCTCGATACCCTGAAAGCGGCCCAGCTTTCAATCTGCCTCAAAGCCCTGGATGACTGGAATGCCGACCGGCGCCGGGCCGCGGCCCTTTACGATGTTCTCCTGACCCCATACCCGGAAATCATCCGGCCCCAGGTTCCGGTCGGAGGTGAGGCCATCTGGCATCTCTACGTCATCCGTCACCCGAAACGCGAGGCTTTGCGCCGATATCTGCAGGGAAAAGGCATCCAGACCGGCCTCCATTACCCCCAGCCGCTGCACCGGCAGCCGGCCTACGCGTACCTCGACCTGAAAGCCGGCAGTCTGCCACGAACCGAGGCCGCGACCGCCGAAGTCCTGTCGCTGCCGATGTTCCCCTACATCAGCGCCGCCGAAATTGAAACGGTAGTCAGGGCCATTGCCGATTTTCTCGGCGGCTGCAGGTAGAGGTTGCCATGAACACGTATAAACCTGAGCTCTCGGTCGTCATTCCGATTTTCGACGAGGAAGAAAATATTTTTCCGTTGCTGGAAGAGCTGACGACTGCTTTGGATAAACTCGGGCGGGCCTTCGAAATCATCTGTGTTGACGACGCCAGCCGCGACCACAGCCGGGAAAAACTGGCGGATTTCGGCACACGCGAACCCCGCCTCAAGATCGTTTTTCACCGGCGCAACTGCGGTGAAAGCGCGGCCACGGCGAGCGGCTTTCATCGGGCCCGAGGCCGCTACATCATTACCATGGACGGCGATCTCCAGAACGACCCGGCCGACATCCCCAATCTGCTCGCCCGGATTGAAAAACAGGGGGTGGCCGCGGTCTGCGGCGTCCGCCGCAGACGCGAGGATGACTGGGTCAAACGGCTTTCCTCTCGCGCGGCCAACACTTTCCGCAACCTGGTTACCGGCGACCGCATCCGCGACGCCGGCTGCACCTTCCGCATCCTGCGCCGTGACGCTCTCAGAGAAATCCCGATTTTTAACGGCATGCACCGCTTTCTGCCGACGCTGCTGCGGCTTCAGGGCTATGAAGTCGAGGAACTTTTGGTCAATCACCGCCTCCGGCGCCTGGGGGTGTCGAAATATGGGATCGGCAACCGCCTGTTTCGCGGCCTCGTCGACTGCCTGGCCATGCGCTGGTGGCAGAGCCGCTGTGTCCCCGGCCAACGCTGCCGGGACGGTCAACCCCAGGCGGCCGGCGATTGACGAATTTCTGATGAAGGCCGACAACACCGCTTCCGGGGTCCGGATTCCACGGCGCACCCTGATTCTGATAGCAATCCTCTGCGGCCTGCTGGGGTTGACCCATTTTTCCGGCCTCGGCAACTATCTCGATCCGCGCCATCTGCCTTTCCTCAGGGAACAGCTGGTCGGGCTGCCGCCGTTGGCCGCAAAAACGCTATTCGTCGCCGGCGGCGCCCTGCTCATCCTGGCCGGGGTCGGCCGCAATGCCGTCAGCCTGGCCGGCGGCATTATCTACGGCGCCGGCTGGGGCACGGTCTATTCGGTACTGGCGGCACTGTTGGGCTCGCTGCCGGTGTTCGGGCTGGTCCGGGCCCTGGGACGGCCGTTTTTCCCGGGCCGGATCGGGGCCTATCTTGAAAGCGCCGATCGCCTGGTCACCCGCAACGGCTTTCTCGCGGTAATTCTCATCCGCCAGCTGCCACTGGCCTGCCTGCTGGTCAATGTTCTGATTGCCGTGACCAGGGTGCGAACGGCTCAGTTCATTGCCGGCTCACTGGTCGGTTTTCTTCCCGAAGCCCTGGTCTTTGCCCTCTACGGCAGCAGCGCTCAGGAAGGTTTCTGCACCCGGGCCGCCATCGCCTCCATCCTGCTGTTGGCGATCGCCGTTGGAGCCAAACTGCTGCATAAAAAATTGACCGCCGATTTCAAGGCGCGCTCTTAAACGCTGACATTTTTCCGCCTCGCGCCAGTGAGGCCTTTTCAGGAGGTATTGCGAATGAAGATATTACAGATCGGCAGCGGCCGCTGGGGCAGTAACCATCTCAGAATTCTGCGCGGTCTCGGGGTCGAGGTCTTTGTTGCCGAACTCGCGGCCGACGAACGCCGGCGCTGCCTCAGCGAAGGCCTGCCCGCGGACCATGTCAGCGAAAACTTCGAGGATTTTCTCGACCGGGTCGACGCCGTCGATATCGTTACTCCGGCCCAGACCCATCTTCCCATCGCCATCAGCGCCATGGCCCGACACAAGGATATCTTCTGCGAGAAGCCCCTGGCCGAGAACAGCGCCAAAGCCGACGAGTTCGCCGCCGCGGTCAAGCAAGCCGGAGTGCTCTGTCAGGTCGGTCATGTTTTCCGCTACGATCCGGCCTCTGCCTACATGAAAAACGCGATCGAGGCCGGGGAACTGGGCGCTATCCGCTCTTTAAGCGGCAGTTTTTCCGGCTTCAAACGTCCCCGCGATGACGGCGGGGTCACGATTTCAGACGCCATTCATTTCGTCGATCTTTTCAACTACCTGCTGGCCGCGACCCCTGACCGGGTCATGGCCCAGTGTCACGACCTTTTGGGTCGCGGCCTCGACGACCAGGCCTGGCTCTGGCTGGCCTACGGCGAGACCCGGGCGGTGATTGAAGCCAACTATTTTTCTCCTCATAAATCCCGGCTGGTTACCGTGATCGGAGAAAAGGCGACCCTGGTCTGCAATTTCGCAGCGGCCCAGGATAAAATCACAATTTTCAACAACCGCCATGTCAGGGAACAGGGAACCTGGCAAGGAATCGCCGGGGAAATCATGGAAAAAGAGATTCCGCCCTCGGAGCCGCTGCTGCTTGAACTCCAGGATTTCATCGCCTGCGTCCGCGGCCGCAGGCAGCCCCGGGCCGGGGCCGAAGCCGGGGCCGCCGCCGTCCGGGTAATCGACGCCGCCCTGGAAGCCAGCCGCCGCCAGCAGACCGTCACTCTTTAAACCGCACTGTGACTCGACCTCCAGGTACTGATAATAATGAGCAAAACCAGCAGCACCGCCAAGCGGCAAGAGACCCCTTTTTTTTCCATCACCGCCGGTAATCTCCTGCTTTTGGGAGCCGGCCTGATTCTGGTCTGGGGTTTCCAGACCATGCCTCTGGCCGGAGTCAATGAAGGGCGCCGGGCCCTGACCGTGGTCGAGATGCTGCGTCAGCACAACTGGCTGATTCCGACCATGAACGGTCATGTCTATATCGATAAGCCCCCGCTGCTCTACTGGCTGATGGCCCTGTCCGCCGGCATCTGCGGCACTACTGCCGAATGGGCTCTGCGCCTACCCTCGGTCTTGGCTGCGTCAGGCACCTGTGCCCTGTTGTTTGCTTCTCTCCGACGCTATCTCGGCCGCGATCTCGCCATCGCCGCGGTTCTTGTTCTGGCCACCTCGATACCATTCAGCCAGCACGCCCATCTCGCTGAGATCGAGATGCTGCTGACCTTTTTCTGCGTCGCCGCCAACCTTTTTTTTCTCGATTACTGCCATGGTCGCGGCCGCCGCTACCTGCACCTCAGCTACCTCTGCCTGGGACTGGCTTTTCTGACCAAGGGTCCGGTCGCCCTGGTTTTTTTCCTCCCACCAGGGCTGGTTTTTATTCTCGTCGAGAAAAGCGGCCGCGCCCGCCGCGGCCTGCTCTCGCTTTCCGGCTGGCTGACGGTGCTGATCGTCGGTGGCGGCTGGTACCTGCTGATCTGGTTTTCCACGGCCGGGCCGCTGCTGCGCCAGGTCATCGAAATTGACCTTTTCGGTAAAAGTATCGGCGGCCTGCCCGACAGCAAACCTTTTTACAATTACTTCATCAATCTGATCGGCATCTTCGCCCCCTGGACCCTGCTGCCGGTCATCCGCTGGAAAAGAGCCCGACGGCTGCTGGCTGAGCCCACCACTATCTTCTTCACCCTGCAGGCCCTGGTGCCACTGATCATCATGTCGCTGTTCGCCAGCAAACACAACAAATACATTCTCCCCCTGCTGCCGGCCCTGGCCGTCTGTCTGGCGGTTTTTCTGCTGGACTTTCTTCAGCAGCTCGAACCGCGCTATCCGGAGCGGCTAAAAAAATATTTCCTGCGGGGCGCCGGCGGCCTGCTGGCGGCTCACCTGCTTTTTTTCGCGGTCGTCGAACCCCGGATTTACGTCCACCGCAGTTCCGCTTTCGCCCCGCTGCTGGCCGCAATCCACGCGGTTGCAGACCGGGCGCCGCTGTATTGCGCCAATGAACTGAAATTTTTGCAGCTGGCCTACTACCTGGGCCGACCAATCCCGGAAATGAAAGAGAGCGACGTGCCTCAGGCCCTGGCCGCGGGCAAGCCTTTTCTGTTGCTGGCCGAAAGCAGCGCCTGGCCACTATTGCCGGATCAGGGTCTGCGCGTTCTTTTCGAAAAAACCCCCTTTCGCAACCGGAAGCGGGCGGTCAGGCTGCTGACCAATGCCGGCCCCGAACACTTTGCCGCCCCGGCCCATAAAACCACGGCCGCCAGTACCCTGGTCTGCGCCCTGGGCGCTGAACTTAACGAGAATTCCGGCCTCCAGTATACTGCCGACGGGCTCTGGACCTTTAACGACAGCGGCGGCCGCCCCGAACTCTACCGCGTCGACCCCGGCAACGGCCGGATTCGCCAGACTCTGAAAATCACTGACGCCCAAAATCACGACTGGGAAGATATCAGTGCAGACGAGGACTACATTTATATCTCTGACCTGGGCAATAACCACAACAACCGCCACGACCTCAAAATCTACCGGATTGCCAAAGCCGATATCCCCCTGAGCGGCAACGGCCAGCTGCTGGCGCAACCGATCAGTATCAGTTACGAGATCAGGCACCTCGACCTGATCAACCGCCGCCTGAAAAATCACAACAGCGAGGCTTTAGCCTGCGTCGGCAAGGAGCTGGTGCTTTTCAGCAAGAACCAGGGGTTCACCAGCATCTACCGCAT
This sequence comes from Pseudomonadota bacterium, assembly GCA_011049115.1. Taxonomy (NCBI): domain Bacteria; kingdom Pseudomonadati; phylum Pseudomonadota; species Pseudomonadota bacterium. The sequence continues at coordinate 1,224 of DSCM01000112.1, read as the reverse complement.
TCCCAAAAGTCCCGGTTTTCACCGGGCCGTGAATCCTTTTCATTTAAAGCTGGACGGGGTTATCAGCGGCGCCGATTACAATCCCGACAATGGCACCCTGGCCCTGATCGGCCGCACCGACACCCCCTTTATCTGCCTGCTGCCGCACTTTAATCCCGACAGCCCTCCGGACCCCTGTCCCCGGATCATCACCCTGCCGGACCTCAAGGGGGCCCAGGCCGAAGGCATCACCTGGCAGGATGACCGGACCCTGCTGATCTCCACTGAAAAATGCAACGGTTTTCTCGGGGTTTACCGGGTGGAGCTGCCGGATCGTGGCCTCGAGGCGGCGGGATCCGCCCCGCGCCCAAGCTGAAACAATCCCGGTAGCAAAGCTGTTTTCACGCTTTCTTCAGAAACCATCTGCTAGCATTACCCCGGAACAACCAAATAAGCCCAGCTAACCTGAGTTACGGATGGCTCGCTCCGGCCTTATCGAGGAAAAAAGTAGTTTGAGCGGAATTAACTGCGACCAGGCGCCCGCCGGTTCAAGGCTCGGAATAGGATAAAAATGAGGCAGATTAAATTATCCCTGGTGATTCCAGTCCACAATGAGACCGAGAATCTGGCGCCGCTGGCGGCAGAAATCAGACAGGCCCTAAGCCCGGAACATGATTTTGAGATGATCTTCGTTGACGACGGCAGCGACGACGACAGCCGGAACCGCCCGCGGCAGCTGCGCCGGCAATATCCGGAACTGAGGTGGCTGCGACACCGCCACTGCCATGGTCAGAGCCAGGCCCTGATCAGCGGTATCAAACGAGCCCGGCATCCGCTGATTGTCACCCTCGACGGCGACGGCCAGAATGATCCGGCGGACATTGACAAACTCCTGCGCCGCTATCTGCTGGAACCGGCGCCGCGGGAGAAACTGATGCTTGCCGGCCGCCGGCGGCAGCGCCGCGACAACCTTGAACGGCGTGTGGCCTCCTGGGTGACCAACCAGGTCCGGGCCCGGCTGCTCGGCGGCCGGACCCTTTCCGTGGAAGTCAGGCACCGGCCCCGGAAACAGGGCTCATCCCATTACGGCGCCTGGAAACGTCTGGGCCACGGCCTTATACAATCTGATCGGCGTAGCCTGGCTGATGCGGCGCAGTCAGGCGGTGGAAACGGAGGAAGAAGAATGGACGAATCAATGATCTGGGTCGGAATCGGCCTGCTCGGTCAGGCTCTGTTTTCGGCCCG
>DSCM01000111.1 GCA_011049115.1 Pseudomonadota bacterium | reverse complement strand
GACTGGTAAAGCCGATTTTGTTCTCGAAGGGGATGAGTATAACAGTGCCTTCTTTGATCGTCATGCCAAATTTCATCACTATCGGCCGACTCATCTGATCATTACCGGAATCGAAATGGATCACGCGGATCTGTTCGCCGGTCTGAATGAAATCGTGGACGAATTCAGAGGCCTGATCGCGAGTTTACCGCCGAGCGGGCTGCTGGTCGCGGCAGCAGATTGTCCGGTTCTGGCTGAGCTTTTACCGAAGGCTCCATGTCGGGTGCTGACGTACGGCTGGTCGCCCGCAGCTGATTATCGGCTGCTTGAATACCGACCTCAGGCGGCGGGAGGGCGAGTTCGTTACGCCGCCGAAAACGGGGCTGACTTTGAGTTTTCCCTTGGGGTTTTGGGGCGTCATAATGCTGAGAACGCTCTGGCGGTGCTGGTTATGATGCTCCAGCTGGGCTTGCCCGAAAACGAAATCTTGGCTGGATTGCGAACCTTTGCCGGGGTCAAACGGCGGCAGGAACTGGTTGGCCGTTGCGGAAATACCATTTATATCAGCGATTTTGCCCATCATCCCACTGCGGTTGGCAAAACCCTTGCCGCTTTGCGTGAGCATTTCCCCGCTTATCGTGTGCTGGCGGTTTTTGAACCACGCACCGCAACCAGTAGACGCAATCTTTTTCAGCGTGAACTGGAGGGTGCCTTTGCCGCCGCCGATGAGGTCTGGCTGGCCCCGGTTCATGGTTTGGCCTTATTGCCTGAGAACGAGGCCTTGAATACGGGGATGCTGGCGGAGAATTTATGCACCGCCGGCAAACCGGCCCAAGCTTTTCAGCGGATTGAAGTCCTGTTCGAGCAGCTTAAGAGTCGAAGCGGGGAAAAGGAATTGGTGGTTATAATGACTACCGGAGATTTCGCTGGTCTTTTCCGGCGATTGGCGGCGGAGGTCTGGAAATGAGGAGTAAAATCGGTTGACAAGGCCCTGGCATGTGAGTATAGGAGACAACCTCGGGTTGAGCGGCATAACATGTAAATAATATAAGGATAGAGGTTTGAAATGGCTTTACTGGGCGGCGAATTACTGGTTTTAAACCGGAAAATGAAAATGGTTGCCCTGATTGTCCTGCTCTCTACAGTCGTAGCCATGTTTTTTCTCTGGCGTGATGTGGCTGAACGCAGCTTGGGTGAAAATGCGGCTTATAAGGCGCCGATGCAAGTCTACAGTAAAGCTGAAAAACAGATGGTCCGGGGGAGATTTGAACAGGCCCTGAAAGGTTATGCCGAAGCCGAGAAAATGTTGCGAGCCATTCCGGGCATTGATCTCAGTAGTGATTTTTATTTCGCGATTGTCAACAACGCTCTGGGGACCATTCACCTGCGTATCGGTATTTATGGTGACGGGGGCAAAGAGATTAAAAGCCGGGCGGATCTGGCCGCTAATAAAAACGAGATCTTGGCCGGTCTGGGTTATTTTGAGAAGAGTATCGCCGCGTATCGAAAGTGGCTGAATGAGAATCGGCCGAATCCTGAAACTCTGGCAAAGTTGGCTCGTAGTCGTGAAGGTCTTGCCGCCGACAAAATAGAACTAGAGCCTTTTGAGCGTTACGAGCGCGCCCTCTCGGTGAGTCTGACGAATTTCGGCATGGCGCACCGCTATTTGGCTGATTATCCGCTTGCTGAGAAAGCTTACCTGGAGGCTTTGGCTTTGTGGTCTGAGAATGACACCGCCGCCGCCAATCTGGAATCTATGCGCAAAACTCTTAGTGAAAATTAAGAGATAATCAAAAATAATGGTAGTTGTTTTGGGTCTGAAAGGTGATTACCTTCGATTCACGGTGCTGAAATCTCAGTTTTTAAGTACTCCTTCGGCCCGTGGTTGAGCGCGTTAGAGCGCTCAACCAGGAGTAGATTTAATAGGCTTCATGCGCGGGGAGAAACGACTGGGGTTTGCTAGGCGCTACGGAAAGCCACCTGAACTCCAGCAAACTTAAGCGCTGGCTGAGTATTTCTGATAATGATGGTATTTATCAAGAAGCAAGTGATAAGTCCTCTGAGTCTTCCGGCAACGAGGTTCCGGGTTCTTTTTTCGGATCAAGTCAAGAAAGAGCTTGACAAGCTATGTGATAACTGTTAGAAGCGCGGGCTCTTTTCGTATCCGAAGGCGAGTTCTGATATAAATCCAAACGGAGAAGTTTAAATGCCGACGATTAACCAGTTGGTTCGTAAAGGTAGGGAACGGATTAAGAAAAAGAATACGGCACCGGCTTTGAAGAGCTGTCCTCAGAAGCGCGGAGTCTGTGTCAGGGTTTATACGACAACCCCGAAAAAGCCTAATTCGGCTTTGCGTAAGGTTGCCAGGGTGCGCCTGACGAATGGATTTGAGGTTACCTCGTATATTCCTGGGGTGGGCCATAACTTGCAAGAGCATTCCGTGGTCCTGATTCGCGGCGGCCGGGTGAAAGACCTTCCCGGTGTTCGCTACCATGTGATTCGGGGGGCTCTGGACAGCGTCGGAGTCCAGGATCGTCGCCAGGGTCGTTCCAAGTACGGGGCTAAACGGCCCAAATAGGTTTTCCCGGGTAATAAAAGTTTCTTATCATTAGAAGAAATCGTTTTCGAGGATTTAAGATAGATGGCCAGAAAAAGAGAGATAGAGAAACGTAAAGTCAATCCAGATCCCAGATATCATGATCGCCAGGTAGCCAAGTTTGTTAATGGGCTGATGCTTGACGGTAAGAAAAGCGTGGCCCTGGGAATCTTTTACGAGGCGATGGACTTGATCGGGGATCGGGTTGAAGAAGAGCCTCTAGCAATCTTTAAAAGCGCATTGGAAAATGTCAAGCCATTGGTTGAAGTCAAATCACGTCGCGTGGGTGGGGCGACGTATCAGGTTCCGGTTGAGGTTATGCCTGATCGTAAAATGGCGCTTGCTATCCGCTGGTTGGTTGGCTACTCTCGTTCGCGGGGAGAGAAAAGTATGGCTCAGAAATTGGCCGCTGAGTTGCTCGATGCGGCAAGCAAGCGTGGCTCGGCGGTTAAAAAGCGCGAAGACACGCACAAGATGGCCGAGGCCAATAAGGCTTTTGCTCATTACCGTTGGTAAGGCATTTAAAATTCAGTTCAGGTCGATGTGGCACGTCAGTACTCTCTATTAAAGTGCCGTAATATAGGCATCATGGCTCATATTGATGCCGGCAAGACAACCACCACTGAAAGAGTTTTATTTTATACCGGTATTTCGCATCGTCTGGGAGAGGTTCATGATGGAACCGCGACCATGGACTGGATGGAGCAGGAACAGGAACGAGGAATTACTATTACCTCGGCGGCTACAACCTGCTTTTGGAAAGAACACCGGATAAATATTATCGATACTCCGGGCCATGTTGATTTTACGATCGAAGTAGAACGGTCGTTGCGGGTCTTAGATGGAGTAGTCGCTGTTTTTTGCGCGGTTGGCGGAGTTGAAGCGCAGTCTGAGACCGTTTGGCGTCAGGCCGTTAAGTACCAGGTTCCACGGGTCGCTTTTGTCAATAAGATGGATCGCATCGGTGCCGATTTTGATCGGGTCGTCAATATGATGCGAAGCAGGCTCGGGGCCAGGCCCTTGGTTTTGCAGTTACCTCTGGGTGAAGGTGATAGCTTTACCGGAGTAATAGATCTAATAGCCGAAAAGGCTGTTTATTTCGATCAAAGTTCTTTGGGAACCGAATACGAAGTGCGCGCTGTGCCGGGGGACATGTTGTCCCGGGCGACAGGGTATCGCAACAGATTGATTGAAGAGCTTGCAGATCTTGATGATGACTTCGCCTTGCGTTATCTCGAAGGTGAAAAAATCAAGGCTGATGATATAAAACAGCAAGTTCGTAGGGCAACCTTGCTTTTGCTAGGGACACCGATTCTGTGTGGGGCTGCATTCAGGAATATAGGGGTTCAGCCTCTGCTTGACGCAGTGGTCAACTTTCTACCTTCTCCTGTTGAAGTTAGAAGAATTGTCGCCCGGAAACTGGATAAAGATGAATCAGTTGTGGTAGAAATCAGTGATCAATCGCAGCCGACGGCTTTGGTATTCAAAATCTTAACTGACCCGCATGTCGGGCAGCTGGCCTATCTGCGCCTGTACTCGGGAGTTGTTGAAAGTGGTATGCAACTCTATAACAGCAGTCGCAGGCAATATGAAAAAATCGGCCGGCTCCTGAAGATGCATGCCAATAAAAGGGAAGAGGTCAGAAAGATTTATGCCGGGGATATCGTCGCCGTAATCGGCCTGAGGCATAGTGCCACAGGCGATACCCTGTGTCTGGAAAAAGACGCGGTTCTGCTCGAATCTCTGGAAATACCGGAACCGGTTATCGGAGTTGCTATCGAGCCCCTAAGCCAGAGTGATCAGGAACGTTTAGTCCAGGCTCTGGATAAATTGGCTGCCGAAGATCCTACCTTCAAAGTCAACAACGACGAAGAAAGCGGGCAGACTATAATTTCAGGTATGGGCGAGCTTCATCTTGAAATAATAGTGGATCGACTGGCTCGCGAGTTCAAAGTTAATGCCAATGTCGGCAAGCCTCAGGTTGCCTACCGCGAATCTATCACCGAAACCATTGTATGTGAGGGGCAGTTTATCCGTCAGGAGGGCTGCCGGTCAGTTTTTGCTCAGGTCGGCCTTCGACTTGAACCGGATAAAAAACGTGACAAAGGTTTGGTTTTTTGTAACCAGACAGTGCCTGCAGAGCTCCCGGCGAGATTTGTCGAGCCCGTTCGGCTTGGCATTGCAGAAGCTATGCTGTCAGGACCTCTGTTTGGCTACCCGATGATCGGTATCAAAGCCATCCTGGAAAGTGGAAACTGGCATGAAAATGAATCGAATGAGCTTGCTTTTAAACTGGCTGGAGCTCGAGGCTTCAACGAAAACATTAAGCGGACAAAGCCAACGATACTTGAACCGGTAATGGAAGTTGAAGTGGTTGTGCCGGGTGCGTTTTTAGGCGAAATTATGAGTGATATCAAGATGCGCCGCGGCCGTATTCAGGGGGTAGAAAATCGCCTCGGGGAAATGCAGGTAGTCAGCGCATTCGTTCCCTTGGCGGAAATGTTCGGATATTCGACCGAGATAAGATCACGTAGTCAGGGAAGAGCAACATTCAGCATGCAATTTAACGGCTATGAAGCGGTTGCCTCTGAGATAGTTCGGCGCCGAATAGATTGCTCAAACTTATACAATTAAAATATTCAAAAAGCGGAGACAGAGATGGCGAAGGCGAAATTTGAACGAACCAAGCCCCATGTAAATATCGGCACGATTGGTCATGTAGACCACGGCAAAACCACTCTGACTGCAGCCATTACCAAGGTTCTGGCTCTCAAGGGACAGTCGCAT
>DSCM01000110.1 GCA_011049115.1 Pseudomonadota bacterium | reverse complement strand
TCGGAAACAGCTACCAAAAGGCCAATATCGTCGAGTCGGTTATCATTCCCGCCAAGTGTTTGATATCGATTTTTCAAAGATCGTTACTGAGTACCGAGCTGAGATTCTGGAAGACCAAAATGGTAAACAGTATGTAGCACCATTTCCCGAAGAGGTTACGAAAGCGGCTCAGTATGGTCCCGGGATCAAGGCGCACTCAGTTTATTTGTCACAATATCAGCTGCTTCCTTATAAACGGGTACAGGAATACTTTTGTGAACAGCTGCAAATCCCTTATCAGCGACGGCTCAATTGCTTCCGGTCAATCGAAGGTGCCCGAATGTTTTGCCGTATTCGTGGCCATCTGTCCACTTGCCGCAAGCAAAGTGTATCGTCGAGCTATGCCTTGGAATGTTTATTCAACAAGACTTTGCCAGAATTTGCCAGAAAAGCACTGGCGTCTATGAATCACGGTGAATAGTTACAATCAAACAATCTTTGTTACAAAAATCATGAGGCAAGAAGAGCGTCTCCTCCTGCCTCATAATAAATATCAATAATTTTTTAAACGCTGAATTTTCTAGCTGCGAATACCTTTTTTGGAAGCTTTCAGCGGGTTGATTTTCTTCTTGATTTGCTCAATATCACGTTTAACATGAGTAGCCATAGTGCAAGTTCCACTTACCCATTTACTTTCAGGCTCTGGAAAACTGACACAATAACTAACACCATCTACTTCCGTAATTTTTGCACAACCTTCACATTGATCTACAATTGGCTTGCATTTCCCCCCAATATATGAACAACCCCTAGACTTCATGAGAAAACATTCAGTCCCTTTTCTGACAGTCTGACAAATCATTGTATTTTATCCTCCATGGAGTAAGTGTCAATTTGGTGGCCTGACTAATGGATGATGGGAAATTTGTCAAGTGAAAAAAAAATTCAAAACAACGCAAGAAGAGGCAGCGCCATGGAGTAGGCTTAGATGAGTCGCTCAATAGCCTCTAAAATATCTGCTCGATCAACAAAATTAGCAGCAAAATTAAATTGATCCGTATCGATTATAATTACTTCTGAAAGATTATAGTCTGCGATCCAGTTCACATAAAGACGATTAATCTGCCTGAGGTAATTTGAATTAATTCTACCAGGAAAATAGTCTGGCTGATTTTTAATTCTTTTTAAGCATGCATTTACTGAAGAATGTAAATAAATCAATAGGTCTGGTGCTGGAAGTACTGAAGATATAGCCAGGTACAGATCATAATATGTTTTAAAGTCAACCTCGTTCATTAAGCCGCACTGAAACAAATTACGGGAAAAAATTTCCGCATCCTCATGAATGGTTCGATTTTGGATAACGGAACGAAAAGTTGTGGCAGCCTTTTGAATATGGCAAAACTTTTGCGTCAATATAAAAATCTGCGATTTAAAAGACCAGCTTTCCATATCAGCATAGAAATCTTTGAGATAAGGATTTAAATCTTCCTCCTTCTGGAGTCGAGCTAAGGGATAAGCAGAGCATAGAAAATCAATCAGAAGAGATTTTCCTGACCCTATGTTGCCGGCAACAGCAATATTTTTTTTCATCTATTGGCTGAGAACTCTCAATTAATTAAACTTTAAATTCCGCTGACGTTTTTAATCGATTTCTCAGGTTGTGTCCATAGCTTTTATTAATCGATTAAATCGCGAAGGGAAAGGGAGGCATGATGGAAACGGAGGAACCCTTATACCGTGGCAAAGTTAACATAATATATATTATCAGAAGTAACGCTTCAAAAAAAAGCCGATTTTTTCCTCCTTGATTTTTTCTACGGACAAAAACTACACGTACCACATCCGTTCCTCAAAATCCGGATCCGGAGCAGTCAAATGCAGGTAGCCTCCGGATGGTATGCGCTGAACATCTTGACCCTGATGCTTTAACGTGACAGAAAAATTCAGATCCTCACCAATTTTGACGCCCAGCAGAACAAATGGAATTCTGATTTCAAAGACCGAATTGACTGCGAATTCAACCCCTTCTAGCTCTGTTTCATTTTCTTCAACTCGCTGCTGAGGCTGTTTTTTGCGGCCCTCACAAACCAGAATCAATCGGCCAGCATCTTGAAGGTAACAGGAATTGAACTCGGCCGTTTCCTGGCGGCTGTTAACCAGCTTCAAACTTACGTTGTAGCCTTCCGAAGTCAAAGATTTCCTGTCGATATCGACTCGCAGAAAAAAACTACTCTGATTAAAACCATAATAAAGCCCCTTGGCTAGATACTCCGATCTATGCATGGCACCGCCCTGTTGGGCCGCATCATAGAAAGCAGCAGCTCGCCATTCATAGTAGCTGCTTTCTTCACCATCTATCTCCGGCTTGATGAACGAGCTTATTTCGGTTTTGGGGTGCAGGGCCTTATCCGTCATGATGATGGGGCGAAAAAGATAATCAGGCACGTCTTCGCCGATAAACCTATATACGCTTTTCAGATGAGATCTGAAAAGCTCATCAAAATCGGCATCATTCTCAGAACTGTGGTCGTCTCCATACCACCAGCACCAGTCGCTACCTTCAGCTATATAAATATGTTCCCATGCATTATTAATCTGTAACATCAACTCTTTGTCGGTTTTCATACGATCGGCGTGCAGATGCTCGTAAAGAACAAGGGTGCGGCGCGCCCTGCCAAGATAATCCCAAGCTAAATTATCCTCCTGATGACCTATCCAGATCCTGAAATTTCGGTTAATCCATGACCCGGGAAAAATTTTTTTTAATTCCGGAAATTTATTTTTTCGGCCGGCAAGGTAGCTGTCGATGGTGGTTGCCTGAAAGTCTGGACTGTCATTAAGGCGCCCGTAAAGCTCTTTTAAAAAGAGTGCGCCATCAGCTGCAAAATGCTCCCAGGCATTTTCTCCATCAAGAATGATAGCTACCGCCCTCCCCTCAACATCTCCCCTCATGTTTTTTTTGATATCGCCTAGACGACGAATAAAATCATCTGCGGCCTGTTGTTCATTCCAGTGCGAATAAACAAAGCCAATGAGATCGGAAAGCAGATGGTCCCTGAAAATCACTTTCAGCTCAGTCCCCTGCTCTTCGATTTTATAGGCCTGGTACCAAGATGCTGGATCCCTGACGACTTCTTTGTGATCGCGAAGGGGTTCTCGTCCGACAGAGTTCGCCAGAATGCCTTCATCTGTGGCAATCCAATTGATTCCGGCTTGCCCTATAAATGGTATTATTTCCTGACATACCGAGCCTTCGGAAGGCCACAGGCCTGTCGGTTTGCGACCAAAGTAATATTCATGTCGCTGTACGGCCCTGTTTATTTGCGTTCTGACGTCTTCCGGATGGGCAAAACGCAGACTGGGCATGGAATCATGCGGTTGCGAAATCTGGGCCAGATTTGTGTCATAGAGCAGCGGCAGAATCGGATGGTAGTACGGAGTGGTTGATAATTCTATCTGATTATTTTCTTCTCGGTTGCGATATGCCGGAATAATTCGGGCCATTATCTGTTTCTGCAGCTTTAAGACAGCCAACTTGTCGTTTTCGCTGAAATTTCGCTGCCGCCGGATCAGATCATCCAGTAGTCTAAATTCCTTGCGAAAACTCGGGTCAATCCAGACCAAATTGTACCATACCTGCAAATCAAGAAAATCTTGCTCGGAAAAATAACGCTGTACCTCGTTCAGCGAGTTGGTCGCCGGGTGAAACCCTCGCAGTTTCAGCAATTCCCAATAGCGAGGATAAGGTTTAATCATATTATCCCAATGAGCATGGAAGAATGATTGCAGGAGAAAGGTTCGGTCCTCCACGCTCAGGTCGTCCACTTTTTTACGACTTAAAATTAAAGCTCTATCAGTCAGGCTCCCATCAACATATCCCTGAATCTGATCAAGCAGGGATGGAACCAAGTTAAAATTCTGCCTGACTTTTGGGAAATCATCCAGAATAGTTACCATGTCCAGATAATCTTTTATCCCATGCAGACGTACCCAGGGCATCATGGCTTCTTTTTTTTCAGCATCGCGATAATCAGGTTGATGCATGTGCCAGAGAAAAATTACATTCAAGGATGCCTCTTGCATAATTATTTAAGACTCCCCTTCCGCCATCGATTGTAACTTGAGACATTCTAACTGAGTCAGCCAGCGCCATGAGCCTTCTCGAACCCCCTGCAGGCCAAGAAAAGCCAACCTGGTTCTTTGTAAAGATGTTACCTTAAAGCCAATGGCCTGAAGCATGCGCCTGACCTGACGGTTACGCCCTTCGCAGATGACCATTGACAGTTGGCTCCGCCTGAAGTTGTGACTGACGGGAATAACTTTAAGAGGTCGCGCCGGTCCGTCTTCGAGTTCAACGCCCCGGCGCAGAGCGGCAATCTCTGGCTCTGCAAAATTTCCGGCAACGGTAACCAGGTATTCCTTCTCGAATTTATAGCGTGGGTGCATCAACTGATTAGCCAAAGTTCCATCATTTGTACAGAGCAGTAACCCCGAGGTTTCAAAATCAAGTCGACCGACCGGGAAAAGACGCCCCTCGATGTTTTTTGCATAGAGATCTTTGACTAAGGGGCGTTGTTGTGGGTCATACATACTACAGAGATAACCAGCCGGTTTATTGAGTAGAATTGTTTTTGGGACGGCTTCCGCGTGCCAAACAAGCCTCCTGCCATCAATTGTCACCTCGTCGTTAGATGGGTTCACCGTAACACCCTGCTGCCGAATGGTTTGGCCATTAACCTGAACCCGGCCTTCGGCAATCATATTTTCTGCTCGTCGCCTCGAGGCAAAGCCGCAATGGGCTATATATTTTTGCAGTCTGATACCTGTGACCTCCTTGCTTGGGGAACCTCAGCTCAGCTTAACCGCTTCTCTGACCTTGAGCATAGTCTCACGAGCTACCGTTGTGGCTCGGTTGGTGCCGTCTGCGATTATTTCGCCGAGAAGGGTTGGATTGCCTCGATAGAATCTTTGTCTTTCATGGACACCAACCAATTCTTTGAGAAGATTGCGTAAAAGAATTTTCTTACAGTCGACACAGCCGATCTCCGCTCGAGGACAGGCTGCGCGAATTTCTTTAACTTCTTCCGGATCGGAATAAAGCGGGTGCAGCGGGAAAAGGTTGCATTTTTCTGGATCTCCCGGATCCTTGCGGCGGGCTCGTTGAATGTCGGTCACCATTGAGCTTACCTTTTTTTTCAGGGTTTCTTCGTCGTCACTGAGGTGGATAGCATTATTGTAGCTTTTGCTCATTTTACGTCCATCCAAGCCGGTCACCTTGGAAAGTTCAGTCAGAATCGGCTCCGGGACCGGAAAGGTATTTCCGTAAAGGTGATTGAAACGCCGGGTGATCTCCCTGGTCAGTTCGACATGCGGTAGCTGATCGACCCCGATCGGCACCAGATTAGCTTTGTAAATGACAATGTCTGCGGCCTGCAGCACCGGGTAGCCGAGAAATCCATACGTACTGTCCTCGCTGCCCGACCCCTCATGTTGAGAGTCTTTGTAGGTTGGGTTGCGAAGCAGCCATGGAAGCGGCGTGATCATCGAAAGCAGTAAATGGAGTTCAGCGTGTTCCTTAACATGAGATTGAATGAAAAGGGTCGCCTTGTCTGGATCAATGCCAACACTGAGCCAGTCGATAAATATACTTTTTGTACTTTCTTTGACAACCTTGGGATCCTGGTACTCACTGGTCAGGGCATGCCAGTCGGCCGCAAAGAAAAAACAATCATAGCCTTGCTGCAGTTTTAACCAGTTGGTCAACACCCCATGGTAATGACCAAGGTGAAGCTCTCCGGTGGTTCTCATGCCAGAAACAACGCGTTTTTTTATACTCACAACAAAACCCCAAGTAGTCTTTAATTGTTTCGTTAAACAGACTGAATTAAATTGAATTAAAATGATGTTGCCCCGTAAAGCAAAAGGCCAGTTACCGTCGACAATAAAGGCAAGAGAACGATGTTTAAACCATCGCTGAAGACCAGAATCAGCAAAAGAATCGCCCCGTAGGAATCTATTTTTTCCAGGTAGGCAGCCGGTTTTTGAGGCAGGATTCCAGCCAAAATCCGCCCCCCGTCCAAGGGAGGGATTGGTATCAGATTGATAAATCCCAGGGATAGATTGACTGCGACCGCAGCGATCAGCATTTGACGTAAAGGAAGCGTCAACCAGCTCGTGTTCTGAAGACCGGTAAAGGCGTCGAAAAAATTAAACAATAATTGGTAAAGCAGGGCGCAAAAAATCGCCAAAATAAAATTTGCCAGCGGTCCGGCCAAGGCAATCCACATGAGATCCCGCCGTGGCAAAGCAAGATTGTCGGGGTTAATCGAAACTGGTTTAGCCCATCCGAAAGCCTGAGTAACAAAAAAAACCAGCGTACCGATCGGATCAAGATGAACCAGCGGGTTCAGACTCAACCGATTCATTGATCGAGGCGTAGAATCTCCAAGACGATCCGCCATGAACCCATGTGCATACTCATGGAAAGACAAGCCGAAAAGTATCGGAATGGCGTAAATGGCGATTTTTTGGACGATATTCTCCATGGCTTGCCTTATAAAAGGTGTTGCAAAGATTGGATAAAATATCAATAATAACATTTACTTAATGCAGGGAAACCTCTATAATGGGCATCAATAATCACCACAAAACATCAGCCCAAAATAGAGGTTTTCCATG
>DSCM01000109.1 GCA_011049115.1 Pseudomonadota bacterium | reverse complement strand
AGGCCAGCTGGGCCGCCGCCGCAAGGCCAGAGACGCGCAATAAGACGTCGGTTCGGTGAAATTAACCGTCAAATCATCTTGCTGCGCCAGCCCGAAATGAACCTTGACCAGGTAATCCACGGCGTCCTTGAAAACGCTGCCGACCAGCAAAACGGCGCAGGCGGCGGCGATACCCAGCACGGAGAACAAGGCTTTGCCGGGATAGCGGCCAAGATGGCGCAAAATCATTCGGGTCGGCTGAGAAAATCGGTTCCAGAGTCGCGGACAAATCCGGCGCTGCCGGTAGACCGGCGGCGGAGCCGGGCGCATGGCCACCGCCGGCGCCAGCCTGAAAACCCTAACCAGGGCGCCGCCGGCGCCGCTTATGGCGATCAACAGACTGCCGCCGACGGCGAAAAGGACCAGCTTCGGATCAAAGGTAAACAAAAGAAAAGGAAAGTGGTAGTAGGCCAGGTAAACCCGGCTCAAACTGCGTCCCAGCCAGAAACCTGTCGGCAGGCCGAGAACGAGGCCGGCCCCGACAATCATGGCGACCAGTTTCAGGTAATGTCCGGTGATCGTCGCATGGTCATAGCCGAAGGCCTTGAGAATTCCGATTTCCTCGCGTTCGGCCGCAAACAGACGATCCATCGCGATCTGGAGCAAAAAGGCCGCGACCGCCAGGAAAACCAACGGATAAATCGTCGCCATCTGTTTGAGCTGGCGCATTTCTTCCATCAGATAACGGTTGGAGAGCTGTTCCTCGCGGCCATAGGCACCAAGCCCACCGTAGGGCGAAAACAAGCGGTCCAACCGGGTCATGACCTCAGCGGGCCGGGCCTTCGGCGCGAGCCTGACCAGCAGGTCATTGAAAGCGCCATTCATGTCAAAGGCGTTGGCCAGAGCCTGATGCCCGAGCCAGAGAATGCCGAAACGCTGGTAATCAGGAAACAGAGAACTGGGGTCCAGCTGGTAGATAAACTCGGGGGAAAGGGCGATGCCGACCACGCGCAGAGAACGATGACGGCCATTGACCGTAGCGCCGATCAGATCGCCCAGCTTAAGTTCATGCGCCCGGGCAAAGGCCTCGCAAACCACGGCTTCATCATCCCGGTCCGCGGCCGCCGCTGAGCATGTTTTTCAATCCCGGCGATCCGACCGTCGGCCAGACGCACAACCCGATCGGCCAGCCCCGCGATCGCGGCGTTGTGGGTAATCAGAATCGTGGTCGCGCCCAGTTCCCGGTTCGGCCGCTCCAACACCTCCAGAACCACGCCCCCGGTTTTCGAATCGAGGGCACCGGTGGGCTCGTCACAAAGCAGCACCGCCGGATTTTTGGCGATCGCCCGGGCGATCGCCACCCGCTGCTGTTCACCACCGGAAAGCTGGGCCGGAAAATGATCCATGCGCGCCTGCAGACCAACCAGCGCCAACGCGGTTTCCGGCGTCATCGGACGTGGAGTGATCTCGGTGACGACCGCCACATTTTCCCGAGCCGTCAGGCTCGGAATCAGATTATAGAACTGAAAAACGAAACCGACATGAAAACGACGATAATCGCTCAGTTCCCGATCCGAGGCCAGCGACAAATCCCGGCCACGATAAAAAAAAACGACCGCTGCCGGGCCGGTCAAGCCCGCCGAGAAGGTTAAGCAGAGTCGACTTCCCGCTGCCCGACGGACCCAGCAGCACTACGAGCTCACCGGCATAAAATTCCAAATCAATCTGGTCCAGGGCGGTAACCGTGACATCACCCAGACAATAGCTTTTCCTCACTCCCGCCAGGCTGAAAATCATTTCCGAAGCCGTTGCCGTTTTCATCTGTGAACAACTTTCGTCCAATCAGGCTTAATCGATTGTTATCACTAAGATTTATTAAGTAAATCTTAACCCGCCCCGCTCGCACCCCGCAAACAACTCCAGCAAATTCAATCGGTTACACAAAAAGTCAGCTATCTATTAAAGATAAATGAGTTTTTCCGGCTTATTCACACTCGCTGTGGAAAGCCTGTGGACAAGCTTCCGGAAAACTCGGAAAAAGCAATGATTAAGAGAAGCTACACGGCCAAGCCCCAGATTCTGGACAACGGCGACCAACTCAGGGGTCGACCCCTGAATACGCTCCCCAACCCCAGCCGCCGCAAGGGTTGCAGAAGCCCAGACTGACCGCCGCCGGCCCATAAAACCTGCCGCCGAGGAATTCTCTGCAAAATTTACCTTCCCCCAAAACACACTTTTATGCTAACTATTCAGTCCTTCAGGATCTTCTGGGTACACGATCCCGATTTCCTGCGGAAATCAGGTCATGTCCCCAGAGGATTCCACAACAGACTTTTATAAATGGCTCCGCAAGCCGCCATCGCGGCCACCGCAGAAAAACCCGTTACCAAAAGAGAAGCCATGCAAAGAATCCAATTGATGACCACGTTTACCGTGCTGATCATGGTAATGGGAGGTCTTTTCGCACCGAACTTCATTCCGGCGCAGGAACTTGACCCGCCTTGCGAAAAAACCTTCCCGACTCATGAGCCGGCGAAACTTCTCAATGCCGTTACCAACGCCGCCTATCCCCATGACCATGCCGTCCTGGCCGAGGAAATCGAACACCTTGAGTTCTTCGCCGACGGCTCCAGCCTCGGCTCGGACGAGGTCTATCTTACCATACTGGACGAAGAAGGCAAACGCAACCACGAGGTCTTGAGTTTTCATATCAACCGGGCCTATGGCGACCTTGAAATCGAACTCTGCGAAGTGCTCTCCGGCAATCGCCGGCAAACGATCGAGATTGCCGCCCACAGCCGTGAGGAGGCGGCCGTCGTCAACAGCCGCGCCAACATCTACAACCCCCTGCAGAAAACCCTGAAACTGTTCATCCCGGGACTGAAAATCGGAGATACGATTCATTATCGCCTGCGCCGCCGGCAGTTCAAACCGATTATCGAGCAGCAGATCTACGGCTTGATTCTCGGTCAGTACGACATTCCGATCAGATCCTATCACCTGACCGTCACCACGCCGGCGGAAACTACATTGCACTGGCTGATCAAGGATGAAGTCGAGGGCTGTGTCAGCTTCCGGCAAACCCAACTGCCCGGAACCCGGCCCCAAACCATCCACGCCTGGCATTTTACCGACGTGCCCCGAATCTTTCCG
Organism: Pseudomonadota bacterium; assembly: GCA_011049115.1. Taxonomy (NCBI): domain Bacteria; kingdom Pseudomonadati; phylum Pseudomonadota; species Pseudomonadota bacterium. The sequence continues at coordinate 19,158 of DSCM01000109.1, read as the reverse complement.
GAACCCCAGATGCCTTCGTTTCGCCGGGTCGCCATGCGCCTGCTTTTTTCAACCATCAAAGACTGGACGCAGATCGCGCAGTGGTACGCCGACCTGGTGAGCCCGCGCCTGGAAGCCCAGGGCGAGCTCAAGAAGATGGTCGCCGAACTGACCCAAGGGCAAAGCCGCGAAGCGCAGGTTGCCGCCCTCTTTTATTTTGTCGCCCGCCAGATTCGTTATCTGGGAGTCGGCGGCGAAACCGAGCGCCCCGGATTTGAACCTCACGATGTCAACCTGACCTTTTCTCGCCGGCACGGGGTCTGTCGCGACAAGGCCGCCCTGCTGGTCAGCATGCTCCGCTCCGCCGGTTTTGCCGCGGACCCGGTGCTGATTCGCCTGGGCGACCGACTGGACACGGAAATCCCGCTGCCGTATTTCAATCACGCCATCGTCGCGCTTTTCGACGAAAACGGGAAAACCCCAATCCTGCTCGATCCGACCTCGGAAACCAGTCGTCAGTTTTTACCTGATTATGAAAGGGAATGCTCCTATCTGATCGCCCGGCGCGACGGCGACGGACTCAGCGAAACCCCGCCGCCGGATCCCGACGAGAATCGCTTTGTCATCAGAATCGTGGATCAACTCGACGCGGACCGGCGGCTCAGCGGCAAAGTCACGGTCAGCGCCGGCGGCTTCAACGACAGCATGCTGCGTTCAATCATGATGAACTGCGGCCGACAAGAGCAGGAAGACTTTCTCAAAGGTTTTTTTTTGAGCCAGTACAGCGGCCTGGAACTGCGGGATCTGCAATGGTCCGATCCGGGCGATCAGAGCCGGGATTTCACCTTCTCTGGTAATTTCAGTCTCGCCGAAGCCGCAACCGAAAACCAGGTCACCCCTCTGGTGCTGATGGAAAATCCGGGTTTTCTTGAACGCCGGCTCTGGCGCCGGGTCAACCTGAGCGAACGCCGCTATCCCCTGAAACTGGGTTACACCCTGACCACCATTCTTGAGGAAGAGCTGACGCTCCCAGCCGGCAGCCGCGGGGAAACAGTTCTCCCGCCAACGCAAATCATCGATAATCAGGCGCTTTATTTTTCCCTGGAAGGCCGGGAAAGCCAGCCCGGCAAAATCAGCTGGCGCCGGGTTTTCGCCTTTAAAAAAACCGAAATCGAGCCCGCGGCCTACCCTCTGCTGACCGCTTTTCAAAATCACAACCGCAAGCTGTCGCTGACTCCGATCGATCTCGGCAAACCCTGAAAGAGATCTGCAAATCATGTTCAGACCAAGGTTTTTCCACCCCGGATATCTTTTTTTCAGTTTGATCTTTCTGTTTTTCACCCCGAGTCTGCCTTCCGCCCGGGCCCTGACGCCGGCAACCGCCGTCCCGGCCGGCGGACAAGGGGAAAATCCGGCGCCGGGCCTGGCGGACTTCGCCGACGCCGACGCGCTGAATCTGCTCATAAAAAAACATTACCAGGTGGCCGCTGACGCTTCGCAAAGCCTCAGATTGCAGATCCGACGCCGGATTCTGAGCTACAAGGGCACCAAAGACCACGCCGATTTCAAGTATAGCTACAATCGCTCCCGCGAAAACGCCAGGCTGCTCGGGGCCCGCACCATAACCACCGACCAGCGGATCATTGAGGTCAGACCGGAGGAAATTCACGATATTCCGGCCCCCTGGAACCATGAGGCTTCCCTGTATTCCCAAAGCCGCCAGCTGGTGGTCAGCCTGCCGGCGGTGGCGCCGGGCTGCGAGATCGAAATCGAAATCGAGCTCACCTGCGCAAACCCGCCTCTGGGTTTCTGGTGCGAAGAGAGTTTCGCGCTTTTCGATCCGATTGTCCGCAAGGAGGTGATTATCGACTGTCCGGCTGACAAAATCCTGCACTATCTCAGTCCCGGCCGCGTCACGCTTGCTTTCAGCCGCGAAGCCCTTCCCTCAGGACAGGTCCGCTACCGCTGGTACGGGGAAAGGCTGGCCGCCTGCCCTCGAGAGCCATGGGCGCCGAGCGCGGCGGAAACCGGCCACAGTCTGCTGGTTGCCGACTGTTCAAGCTGGGCCGAGGTCGGCAACCACTTTCAGAAACTGTTTCAGCCGGCTTTGACGGCAAGAATCGCCACGCCGACCGCTCCCGAGCCCCCGCTGCCGACGAGACCGGAAAACCCCGCGCCGACGGCGCTCTGCCGGCAACTCTACAGGCAGTTGAATGCGCTTACCTGTTATGACATTTCCCTGCTTGAAACCGACTTTACGCTTCAGGACCCGGCCAGAACCCGGCTATTGGGTTATGGAACCAATTGCGATCTGGCCTGCTGCCTGGTCCGGGAACTGCGGGCCCGAAAAATCGAGAGCCGCTTGCTGTTAATCAATCGCGAACATCGCTTTTTTACCCAAGATCGAAACCTGCCCTATCCCGGCTGGTGGAATACGGCCCTGGTCGAATGCGAAGGCGAGTTTTTCCTTTTTCACCCGGCGCGGCCGGCCCCGGGCGACAGCGGTTTCGATCAGGAATGGGCCCTGGACCCCGCCGGCGGCGAGTTCGTGCGGATTAAGGATAATAAAACCGCGACCACCTTCCGGGAGCTGGAGCTGACGCTGGAAAATTTCCCTCGCATCAGCGGTTCTCTGCAACTGCGCCTGCAAGGTGCGGCGGCGACTCCATGGCGTGAACAATGGCGCGATCTGGCCCCCCGCGAGCAGGAAATCGCCTTACGGGAGTTGCTGCACCTGATCAACCCGGAAGCCCGGGCTGTAAGCCCGCTCACCATCAGCGGGCTGGAAGAAACGGCGGCAGACCACGATCTGGTTTTCAGATGCGCCATCAACCTGGATCAATTCGCGGCCCCGCTTCCCGGCCGGCCGCAACAAAACTTTATTTATCTGAATCCACCCGAGCTACCGGAGGCCTACACAAGCCTGCTGCTTGACCGCCGGCAGCCGCTGGCCCTCAGACACAATGCCGAATTTCACGATTGTCTGAACCTGACCCTGCCGCCCGGCCTTCAGGTAACCACGGCCCCGGCTTCAGGTTCCGGCCGTCTGCCGGGCTTGAACTGGGTCTGCGAAAGCCGCTACGACCCGCAACACCGGCGTTTCACCCTGAACCGCAAGCTTGAATTACAACGCGGTCTGCTCTCCCCATCCGACCCCAATTACGAAAGGTTTCTCTCCCGCCTTCGCGCATTTCAGCGCCCCGAGGCCCTGCGCCTGATCCTGAGCCCAAGCGGCAGATAAGTCCGGCGGCCGCACTAAACCGGAAAAAATTAATCGTTCAGCCGCAGCCGCTTAAGACGCAGAGCATTGGAAACCACGGAAACCGAGCTCAAAGCCATGACGGCGGTTTTATCGGCAGGCAGGAGTTCGGCCTCGATCAGGTCAAAATCAAGGTTGCGGGTTACTGCCGCCACGGTTTCCCGCCGATCGCCGCTTAAAAGAACCAGCCTGATACCCATTTGCCGCAACTCGACCAGGGCCGCCGGAGCGCTGGCCCGTAATTCATCGGCGAGTCCGAGCAGGCCCACCACCTGTTCTTCCTGAGCCAGCAGCATCGCGCTTACCCCGCCCGCGGCCAGGGTTGCGAGCCGCTCCGTCACATCCGGCTCCAGCTTCAGGCCCTGCTCGGCGAAAAATCTCGCGCTGCCCAGCCGGACCACCTTGCCATTGCATACGCCCCTGACTCCAAGCCCCGAAAAAACGGTAAAGGCGGTAATCTCGTCGGGCGCCAAGCGCCGTTCACGGGCGGCGCCGACCACCGCCGCCGCCAAGGGATGCTCCGACAGATTCTCCAGACTGAAAGCCAGCCGCAGGAGTTCTTCCTCACTCCAGCCGGGCCGAGGCTCGTTATGGGTCAAACGCAGGACCCCGCTGTCAGGGTGCCGGTTTTGTCGAAAACCACCGTGGAAAGACGTTGGACCCGCTCCAGAACCTCTCCCCCCTTGAGGATAATTCCATGCCGGGCTCCAATCCCGGTGCCGACCATGATCGCCGTCGGCGTCGCCAGTCCCATGGCGCAGGGGCAGGCAATGATCAGAACCGAAATCGCATGGAGCAGAGCCTGATTGAAAGTCGCGGCGGGAACCAGAAAGAACCAGACCAGAAAGGTCAGTCCCGCCAGCCCCAGAACCACGGGGACGAAAATCGCGGCCACCCGGTCGGCGAAACGCTGAATCGGAGCCTTGCTGCTCTGCGCCTCATCAACCAACTGAATAATCTGCCCCAGGGTGGTCTCATCGCCGATTCTGGTAACCTCAAAAACAAAACTGCCGAGCTGGTTCAGGGTGCCGGCGAAAACCTCATCACCCTCCGCCTTGCGCTGCGGCCGGCTCTCGCCGGTCAGCATCGACTCATCCACGCTGGAGGAACCGCCGCGCAGGCGGCCATCGACCGGCAGACGTTCACCCGGGCGCATCTGAATCAGATCTCCGGGGCGTAGATCCTCGATCGGCAACTCCAGGAAACCATCCCCGCGCACCACCCGAGCCCGGGGCGGCTGCAGGGCATAGAGCTTGCGAATCGCCTGCGAGGCCCGACGCCGGGCCTTGAACTCCAGCAGACGCCCGAGCAGCACCAGGGTGACAATCATGGCGGCGCCGTCAAAATAAAGATGAGCCGCAGCCGGGTCCAGCTTCAGAAACGAGGGCCGCAGATAGATCAGGACGGAATAAACGTAAGCCGACAGCGCTCCCAGAATCACCAGGGTATTCATGTCGGCCGCCCCCTGGCGCAAGGCGGCATAGGCGGCTTGAAAAAAATTACTACCGACCCCGAAAAGCACCAGACTGGTCAGAATCCAAGCCAGCCGGGACAGCCATAGGGTGGGCAAACCCTCCAGAACCGGAAAGCTCTCCGGCATACTAAAAGCCATGATCAACAGGCTTAAAACCATCCCGAGAGCAACCTTGACGGTCAGAAACCTTTCCCGGCGTTGAGCTTCATCTTCCTGCCGGCTGATCAAGCGACTGGAAACCCGACCCTGAAAGACAAAACCGGCCGCGCTCACCGCCGCCTCGACCAAAGCCAGATCTATAGCCCGGTCTTTTTCCGGCAGCAACAGCGCGCGCCCGGCCGCCAGGTTAACCCGGGCTTCGGCAACCCCCTCAAGCCGGGCCAGAGTTTTTTCGACCCGACGGACACAGGTGGCACAGGACATGCCGCCGATGCCGATATTTTCAGGCAAGCTCATAGCCGGCCTCATCAAGATTTTGGGATAGGGCTTCCAGATCAATCTCCGCAGCGGCCGTAAAGCTCACCGCTCCCGTCTTCAGATCAACCTCGATCTCTGCGACCCCGGCAAACGCCGACAAAATTTCAGTCACCGCTTTAACACAATGCCGGCAGGACATGCCCTTGACCAAGATGGTCCTTTTCATCACCTCTCCTCCTTAAAAATCCCGGGAAAACTCTGACCTAACCCGTATCAGGCAACGTCAACCCCGCAAGCGCCGGAAACCCATCACAGAATGACCGCCATCAGGGTAACCGTGGCCTTGGCGACCAGTTTTTCCCGGCCCGCAGCATCCGCGGAAAAGACCTCGGCTTCGGCAACCATCACCTGACGACCGGGGTTGATCACCCGGGCCCGACAGTTGACCAGGCAACCAAGGGCCGGCTTGAAAAAATTAATCTTGAATTCAATCGTCAGAATCCTTTTTCCCCCCTCCACCAGGGTGAAGGCACTGTAGCCGGCCGTATGATCGGCCATGGTGGCGAGCACTCCGGCATGGACAAAACCATCCTGTTGCTGATGCTCGGGTCTGACCAGCAGACGGCTGTCAAAAATCCCCTCTTCGACCCGGGTTGCCGTAAACCCGCAGTAAGCCGGAAAACCTTGCGCAAAATCATCCCGTAAGAACCGGGCTCTGGCGATGTCCATAGACAAACTCCTTTCTTCAACTTTCCCCAATCATGTTCTGCGACACTTTTGGGCCGACAGAATTTACGCGCCTCGCCTTTACAGTGTGAAACCGGAAAAAATTCAGCCTGTCGAAAGGCACCCGTTTCACATAGCAGAAAACGAGGGAGCTGTCACTAGTTGTCCCCTGAGGTTTGGGTTTCCCCTTCCGCCCCGGCGACAAGACGATGCCACCCTCAAAAAGAGCGCTTGACTTTTCAATAAACAATATTATGCTTCAATGCAGCTGCGGGTCCCGCAATCCAAGGGTTGTTTTACGCCCCCGCAAACAAGTACGCCCTGCAATTCATTTGCCGGCTTTGCAAACCGGAAATAAAAAAATCGCGGCATCGTAATGGGCAAGTGGCGTTCAAAGAGCGGCGGAATGGAGCCTCTGAGGGTCTGAATGAAAGAGCCCGAAGATGAGAATCGGCGGCCGCAGAAGAGGGATGCCGAGACGAAAAACGCATTTAAAACGAGATTGTCCAGCTGTATAAACAGGAACATTCTTATGCAAGCAGAAAAAACCGATGGTGTGCGGATGATCTGGCACAGTTTCTCTGCCGTAGCGACGCTTGACAAGCTGAATAGCTCTGCCGCCGGCCTTGATCAGCGCGAAGCCGGGGCGCGCCTTGCGCAATACGGGCCCAACCGTCTGCCCGAAGCCAAAAAACGCAGCCCGCTGTTACGTTTGCTGCTCCATTTTCACAACATTCTCATCTATGTACTGCTGGGTTCCGCGATGATTACGGCGCTGCTGGCTCACTGGATCGATACGGGCGTCATTCTCGCGGTGGTCGTGGTCAACGCCATTATCGGTTTTATTCAGGAGGGCAAGGCGGAGAAGGCGATGGATGCGATTCGCCAGATGCTCGCGCCCCGCGCCCATGTCGTTCGTGACAATGCGCGTCTTACCATTGACGGCGAGCATCTGGTCCCCGGCGATATCGTGCTGCTCGAAGCGGGCGACAAGGTCCCCGCCGATCTGCGCCTGCTTGCCGCGCACGGCATGTCGGTCCAGGAAGCAATTCTGACCGGAGAGTCCGTACCCGTCGAAAAACGGGTAGAGCCGGTCACCGCAGAGGCGCCGCTGGGGGATCGTTCCTGCATGGCCTATTCCGGCACCCTGGTGGTTTCCGGCCAGGGCAAGGGGGTGGCGGTGGCTACCGGCGGCAAGACCGAAATCGGGCGGATCAGCAGCCTGCTTTCCGAGGTCGAGACCCTCACTACGCCTCTGGTAAGGCAAATGAGTCTCTTTGCCAGATGGCTGACGCTCTTCATCTTGCTAGTCGCGGCACTGCTGCTGAGCTACGGTTATTTTGTCGCGCAGCACGATTTCGCGGAACTCTTCATGTCGGTCGTGGGCTTGTCGGTTGCCGCCATTCCCGAAGGTCTGCCCGCCGTGCTCACCATTACCCTTGCCGTTGGCGTACAGATGATGGCGAAACGAAACGCGATTGTAAGGCGGCTGCCCGCGATCGAAACACTGGGTTCGGTTTCCGTGATCTGTTCGGACAAAACCGGCACCCTGACACGCAACGAGATGATGGTGGCTTCGGTGCTGACACAGCAGCACCTCTTTACCCTCGATGGCGATGGCTACACGCCCAAAGGCGCGCTGAGGCTCGACGATGCCAGAATTTCGCCCTCCGAACATACCGTGCTCGAAACCCTTGCCCGGGCCGCCGCGCTTTGCAATGACGCAGCCCTGCACGAGAGAGATGGCGTGTGGCATGCGGAGGGCGATCCGATGGAAGCCGCCCTGCTGGCGTTCGCCGGAAAGATGGATGTGGATGTGCGCAAGGAACAGGCGGCATGGCAACGCACCGACGTCATTCCCTTCGATTCGCGACACCGCTTCATGGCTACGTTGAATCATAACCATGCACACCATGCCTTTGTCTTTGTCAAAGGGGCGCCGGAGCGCATCCTCTCCATGTGCCGCGATCAGCTGGGAGCGACCGGGAAGCAGGAAACGCTGGAACACGGTTATTGGGAGCAACAAGCCGCAGCCGTTGCCGCGCGGGGCCAGCGCGTGCTGGCCCTGGCCGCAAGAGCGGTGCAGCCCGAGCACACGGTACTTGAACATACGGAAGTTGATGGCACGCTCACCCTGCTCGGCCTGGTGGGCATGATCGATCCGCCGCGGCCCGAAGCGATCGCCGCCGTGGCGGAATGCCATGAAGCAGGTATCCGGGTGAAGATGATTACCGGCGATCATGCGATGACCGCAGCTGCGATCGGCAGACAGATCGGACTGCGAAACCCGGAAACGGTGCTCACCGGAGCCGATCTGGACGGCATGGACGATCACGCTTTGAAAGCGGTCGTTCTTGAGTGCGACATTTTCGCCCGCACGAGCCCCGAACACAAGCTGCGTCTGGTCACCGCGTTGCAGGAATACAATATGACGGTGGCGATGACCGGCGACGGGGTCAATGATGCCCCCGCGCTGAAACGGGCCGACGCGGGCATCGCCATGGGACTAAAAGGCTCCGAAGCCGCCAAGGAGGCGGCGGAACTGGTGCTCGCGGATGACAACTTCGCCTCCATCGTTGCCGCCGTACGGGAAGGCCGAACCGTGTATGACAACCTGAAGAAAGTCATCAGCTGGACGCTACCCACCAATGCCGGTGAAGCCATGACGATCATGGTGGCGCTCTTTTTCGGCATGACGCTGCCCGTCACACCGGTTCAAATCCTCTGGGTCAACCTCATCACCGCCATCACGCTGGGAATAGCACTGGCCTTTGAGCCGACCGAAGAGAACACGATGCGCCGCCAGCCGCGATCGCGGGACGAGCCGCTGCTGAGCGGTGAGCTGATCTGGCATATCGTTTTTGTATCCCTGCTTTTCTTAGGAGGTGTTTACGGCATCTATGCCTACGCCGTAGAACGCGGCTATTCCGTAGAGCTGGCGCGCACGATGGCGGTGAACACGCTGGTGGTGATGGAGGTTTTTTATCTGTTCTTCATTCGGAACATCGACAGCGCCTCATTGACGTTCAAGGCGATGCGAGGAACAAAAATACTATGGATGGTGGTGATCGCCATTACCGGGGCGCAGTTCGCCATCACCTATCTGCCGCCGCTGCAGACTGTTTTCGCCACCGAAGCCATCCCTTTCCGGGACGGGCTGCTGGTAGTTGCCATCGGCCCGGCACTTTTTGCCGTCATAGAGATGGAAAAGCGGATTCGTCTTTCTAAAAATGGTGTCCGGAATCGTGCCTCCCATCCGCAAGCCAAGCCGTAAAAAAAACGCGGCTTGTTTTTTCAAACCGAAAAGAAATGGTAACGGACTGAAAGTCCAGTCTGTTTAATGATAGTCCTGCCGCTGTAAAATATGCGTGTCATCTAAACCATTCCGCCGCCGCCGGCAGGCCGTCGAGCATCAGGTTGTCGGCGGAGCCGTTCAGAACAAAGCCGATCAACTTACTATCCGCCTGGTAGCGAATAAAGGTGGCGCTACCGATGTCATCATCGAACAGGTCTTCTGCGATGTTGACGACCTTGGCCCCGGCGGGAACGGCAAGGATGCGGCAGGCGATGGTTTGTCCGCTGTCGCTGAGAGCTTTAAGGGTGACCGTAGCCGTTCTGTCTCCGGGATTGACGAAGGCGATACCGGTCCATCCCTGTCGTTCTTTTTTCAGAAAAACACCTCTGAAACCGCCGGTGGTCGCGGCGATGGACACCCGGTTGCCTGGCTGTGAAAACTTAGTATAGCCGGAAAGATAGAAAGAATCAGCGGCAAAATCCAGGTAGGCGATCTCGTCGGCGTCGACAAAGACGTTAGCAATTCCCACCTCCAGTCGCCCCCCGGCGGGAATGGTGACCGCCCGGGGACCTCCCAGGGTCTCCCCTGCGGCGCTGTATGCCCGCAACTCCCCGTTGACCTCCAGACCTTCGAGGTTGTTGGTGATTCCGATTTCGGTCTGCCACGTACCGGCGCAGGCGATGTGGGGAAAATAGAGATGGTAGCGTAGCGGTTTTTCTTTGAGGGACAAGGGAGAGGTCGAGGTTCGGTAATGGGAGAAGAAGCGCTCCAAATCCTCCCATATCAAGCTGGTGTAAGTATGCCCCACATCGGGATAGATATAAAACTGACCGTTGCCCGTCTCCAGGTTGTAGATTGCTTCGGCCTTTGGCCAGCGGACGTAAGGGTACTCGGGCGGGGCGCCAAACAACCGGTAGACCAGCTGCCGTTCTTCATCGCTGAAACCGTCTGCGTAAGGCACGGCGTCGTTATTATCGGCATCGCCGATAAAGATGAATGCCGGAATCGCCTGAAAGGCGGTCAGATTGAACGGCGTACCAACCAACGATTCCAGATCCGCGATTCCCACCGGGTAGATCAGCTCCTGTCCCTCCCAGAAAGCCGCCGGAACGGTGGGCCAGCCGCCCGGCGAACCGCTGGCCACCGCTTTAATTATCTCCGGGTGCAATAGGGCGAAGCGGTTTACGAAAGACCCGGAAGCCGAATAGCCATTGAGGAAAACCCGGTGCTCCAGAGTGATACCCCGCCCGGCCAGGCGTTGCCTGGCATCGTTGATCATAGCAATTAACTGAAGATCAAGACGCTCAATGCCGCTGACTGTCGTGGTCAGGGAATCGCGATCAAGGGCGTGAGTGTAGATTTGCCAGTTGCTGCCGGACGGCCGCGGAAAGGCGGGCACCAGCAACGGTACCTGGAGCCGCTCGGCGAAACATGAACGCAAGTTGAGTAGATTACTGGCTGCCGTTTCATGAACTGCCGGGTCATCGCTGGGGGCGCCGGTGTTATTGGGTTCCACCAGCAGCACCGAAGGCTCAGCTACAGTTGTCGGCACGTAGAGAAAATAGGGCCAGGAGAAACCGGCCGCAGGATGGGCCTCGATTCTTTCATCAACACTGGCCGTAGTAAAGGTCAGGGTATAAGGAACAAGATAATCTCCTTCTTGATTCTGATATCCGTTCAGGGTTATTGAGACGGTAGTCTTGGCGGGCAACAGCGTGTCGGCGGCATCACGATTCAGAGTCAGGATCGTGCCGTCTGGCGACCAGCTGCAGGATGATCGCCCCCAGTTGGATGAGGTACTGCCGCAGGAACCGGTAGACATCGGTTCGCTGAAGGTAAAGCTCACCATGGTCAGGCCGCGTGCGATATCAGTGGCTCCGTTGGCTGGGATGGTGCTGATGACGGTTGGAATTCCGCTGGCGGTAACTGGGCCGGCAATGACCAGAAAACCCAATATTACCAGAAACATTATCCATTTTGTGGCTCCGGTTTTCATGATTTCAGACTCCTTCTGATCCACTTTGCGCACAGATTATCGGGATTGCCCTCTATAAGTTTCATAAAAACCCTGTAATTGTCCAGTCAATCAGCAAATTCGCGGGGAGCACTGGAAAAACAGACATGAGTTCTGAATGAAAAACTCATTTAGCCCCCCAAATCCCGGTTGTAGTCAACCAAGCGTACAAATAGCGGAAAACGAGGAGTTTGTCACCAGTTGTCCCATGAGGTTTGGGCTTCCCCTTCCGCCGCGGCGACAAGACGATGCCACCCTCAAAAAGAGCGCTTGACTTTTCAGTAAACAATATTATGCTTCAGAGCCACTACGAGCCCCGCAACCCAAGGGTTGTTTTAGGCGCCCGCAAACAAGTACGCCCGGCAATTCATCTGCCGGCTTTGCAAACCGGAAATAAAAAAATCGCGCTATCATAATGGATACGTCTATCTTTAACAATCCGGGACTGAGCCTGGCCCTGGCTCTGGCCACGGGCATGATCGCCCAGGTTCTGGCCCACCATCTGCGCGTACCCGGAATCGTCCTGCTGCTGGCTACCGGGGTCATCTGCGGGCCGGATGGAGCGGGACTCATTCGACCACAGGCCCTGGGACCGGCCCTTAACCTCCTGACCGGATTCGCCGTGGCCGTCATTCTCTTCGAAGGCGGCATCAATCTCAAGTTCAAGCAACTGAAAAAGGCCCAGCACTCCATCCGTCAACTGATTCTCGTGGGCGGCTTCGTGACCGTGATCGGAGCCGCCGCCGCGGCACATTTCATCATGCGGTGGCCCTGGAAAAACGCGATTCTGTTCGGCACCCTGGTCATGGTAACCGGCCCGACCGTCATCAATCCGCTGCTCAAACGACTGAAGGTCAAACGTTCGGTCGCCACCGTTCTGGAAGCCGAAGGCGTTTTAATCGACGCCCTCGGCGCGGTCGTGGCCACGGTGGCGCTGGAAGCCGCGTTAAGTCCCGCCGGCGGCGCTCCCCTGCTCTGGGTCTGGCATGTGCTGTCCCGGCTCGGCTTCGGCATTCTGAGCGGCGGCATTTTCGGAGCCGTTCTGCTGGCTTCGTATCGGAACAAAAAGCTGCTGCCCGAGGGCATGGAAAACGTCTTCACACTGGCCGCCATCCTGGCTCTCTTTCAGGTCAGCAACCTGATTCTTCCGGAAAGCGGCATCGCCGCGGTCACCATGGCCGGTATCGTCATCGGCAATTTCAGCGCTTATGCTTTACGGGATCTGGTTGAATTCAAAGAGGAATTAACTATTTTACTGATCGGCATGCTGTTTGTCCTGCTCGCCGCCGATGTGCGCCTGCTTCAGGTTATCAGTCTGGGCCGGCCGGCGGTCGTAGTGGTTCTGATTTTAATGTTCGTGGTCCGCCCGGCGGCGGTTGCGGCCGGCACCTGTTTTTCCGATCTCAACCTGAAAGAACGTCTTTTCATTGCCTGGATCGGCCCACGTGGAATCGTGGCCGCCGCCGTGGCCTCCTTCTTCGCCTCAACCTTTACCGAAATGGGGTTGTCCGGAGGCTACGAACTCCGGGCTCTGGTTTTCCTGGTCATCACCGTGACCGTCGTTTTTGCGGGACTGAGCGGCGGTTTGATGGCAAAGGCCCTGGGGTTGCGACGCCCGAGCCAGGCGGGCTGGGTGTTTCTCGGAGCCAACGTTCTGGCGCGCGCCCTGGCTAAGATTCTCAAGGAGGATGGACAGGAAGTTGTCTGCATAGACGCCAACGCTGATCATTGCCAGGCGGCGGAAAACGACTGCACGCGGGTTATCTATGGCAACGGCCTGCAAACCAGAACCCTGCTGCGGGCCGAAATCGACACTCGCCGCGGGGCTCTGGCCCTGACCGCCAATGACGAAATCAATTATCTGTTTATCCAGAAAGTACAAGAACAAGCCAAGGGCCTCTTTCTGGGAACAAGCTTGAAATATAACCCCGCCAACTTGACCCCGGGAATGCTTCATAAGACCGGGGCCGAGCTTCTCTTCGGAGCTCCGGTCGACATCGAACTCTGGGAGCGTCGTTTCCAGAGCGAACAGGTTCATCTTCAGCTCTGGAGATATTTGCCCCCGGCAAAACCCAAGCCGGAATTTCTGCCGAGCGACTTAACGGAAAAGGAACGTCTCGGAATCGCCTGGCGAAGAAATCACAGGCTGGCACCGCTGACGAATGCAACCGATTTTAAAAAAGACGACGAGGTGTACCTGTTTGTTCACACAGCCGGCATCGAAACGACAGCCAGGGTTTTACAGGAAAAAGGCTGGCAACAAGTGCGCGGGCAGCCGGACCGGAAAGCGTTCAGCCCTTCGGTCTGCAGGCTGGAAGAGACTGAATCCAGATTGAAATGATATCAATCCGCCTTAGTCGAGCTGCGGTTTTTCCCGTTCTGGAAATTCAAGCCGCAGGAAATTCGAGGTGGACCATCGTCCTGAGGATGATGGCGAAAAGGCATCGCCATCAGATTTCCACTACTTTGTTCGGGTCGAAATCGCCCCGGTTTTCGCCGGCATAGCCCCGGGGATTACAGACAATCCGGGTGCGACCGAGTTTATAGTCAAAGGAGTTGTGGGTGTGGCCGTGCAGCCAGAGCCGAGGCTGATACTGTTTGATCATGCTTTCCAGGTCGACGATGAAAAAGGGGGTCAGGGAATCCCCGGCGTAACAGCGGGCCAGCGAACCCCAGGCCGGGGCGCTATGAGTGACCACCGCAGTCTTATCAGGATCACCGGCCGCCAGGTTCACCCGCAGCCAGTCCTTTGACTGCTGAAAAAAATTGCGCACGTCTTTGGGTCTGAGAAAGCGCTCGGAAGCTGCATCCCGCACCCTGATCGAGGAAAAGTCACTGATGCCGCGGTGGGCGCACTTAGCATGAAAGTAGGCTTCGCGATAAAGGTTAAAATCCGTCCATAAAGTGCAGCCCAGAAAACGCAAGCCGTCGATTTCCACCGCCTCATTCTCAAGAAAATGGACTCCGGCTGACGCTGACCCTCGGCGCAAGCGCGCCAAAGTCTCGAAATACTCAGAACCATAGAATTCATGATTACCGGGCACATACACCACCGGCAAGCCGGCGCAATTTTCCTCGATCCAGTCCAGCCCGGCGGTATCCTGGGCGATATCTCCCGCCAGCACCACCACCTCGGCCGCCGCCGTCGACAAAGACAACGGCGCAAACTCCAGATGTAAATCACTTAAAAGCCTGATGCGCATGGATAAACCTTTTGCAATAATGATCTAAGGCGAAAACCTTCCCGTAACCCCAAAAAACTCTGCAGGTTATTTTCTTCCGCTTCCCATCGACTTCCCCGAAAACTGGTTGGAAGTAAACGGCGATCAGTTCTCGATCGGGAAAGACTTTAAGGAATAACTCCAAAAGCAGAGAACTAACAACGCCGCAGAATGGAAAGCCGAGCAAAAGGGGAACACTATTTACCATGATCAACCGGTTGAAACAGTCTTTCCTGCAGGCGCGCGCTCCTTAGCAGAAAAAAAACTGGCTGACAACCCCAAACTCCTTGAATCGGTACTTGCACTAAACAATTATCCCCAGGCAACAAAATGCAAGCAGACACCGCTCAAAAGCAATAAAGCACTTAACGAACAATCTCGTTAAGTGCTTTATTTTATTTCATTATTGGCGCGCCAGGGAGGATTCGAACCCCCGGCCTACGGATTAGAAGTCCGTTGCTCTATCCAGCTGAGCTACTGGCGCGTAAAAAATTTTCGAAAGCGGTCTATTTCAGCTCCGCGAGCCCCGGAATTTTGGTTTCGTAATTACAACCTTTTCGCGGACAGCGCAAGACTTTATCGCCGCCCTCGCGGCTTTTTTTCTCGACCAGAAAAGGATGGTCGCAACGGGGGCAGGAAAGCGGGTAAGGCTTGTCCCAGATGGCGTATTTACATTCAGGATAGCGGTTACAGGCATAGAAGATTTTACCCTTGCGGGATTTCTTTTCCACCAGCTCGCCCTCGCAACCTTCCTGAGGGCAGGCAACCCCTGTCCCGACCGAGCTGGTATATTTACATTCGGGATAGGTCGAACAGGAGATAAAACGGCCGAAACGGCCACTGCGCAATTTTAAAGGCGCGCCGCAGGTCGGACAGCTGCCGACATCGGCCGATGACTCGAGTTCGCCGCCCTCGCCTCCGCTCAGATCCTTGGTATTCTTGCATTCCGGATAATTGGGACAGGCCAGGAAACGACCATTGCGGCCCCATTTGACCACCATTTTCACCTGACATTTTTCACAAACCTGATCAGAAACTTCCTCTCCCGCCTTCTTGGCGTCACGCATGGTCACCAGCGCGGTTTTAAGCTGGGCCGCGAAGGGACGATAAAAATCCGCCAGCAAGGACTGCCAGTCACGCCCGCCCTCTTCAATCTGATCAAGATCAGCCTCCATGCCGGCGGTGAATGAAACATTGAGAATTTCCGGAAAGCTCCTGGTCAGCAGGTCGGTGACCAACTCTCCGAGAGCCGTCGGATAAAAACGTTTTTCAACAAGCTCAACATATCCCCGATCCTGAATCGTCGACATGATCGAGGCATAAGTGGAAGGTCTGCCAATCCCTTTTTCCTCCAGTTCCTTAACCAGGGTACTTTCCGTAAAACGTGGGGGCGGCTGGGTAAAATGCTGCTTAGGCAGAATTTCATGCCGGCGCAAAGACTCACCCTCATGCAGGGCCGGCAATTCCGTTTCCGCGTCATGCTCGTCCGGGGAAGGGTTATCGCGCCCCTCTTCATACACGGCCAGAAAACCGTCAAAAAGCTGGCGACGGCCCACGGCCCGCAGCTGATAGCGCTCTCCCGCCGCGATCGAGACCGTGGTCTGGTAATAACGGGCCGGACTCATCTGACTGGCGACAAAGCGTTTCCAGATCAGACTGTAAAGACGAAACTGATCGCGCTCCAGATAAGCTTCTATCTCTTTCGGCACATAGCTCACCGAGGTTGGCCGAATCGCTTCATGGGCATCCTGGGCGGCGTTTTTATTCTTATAGATCTGAATCTTGGCCAGTAGATATTCCTTGCCGAAAAGCTTCTCAATGCTTTCCCGACATTCAGCAACCGCAGCATCGGCGACCCGGACCGAATCGGTGCGCATATAGGTTATGAGACCGACCGGCCCCGAAGCCCCAAGCTCGATCCCCTCGTAGAGCTGCTGCGCGACCAACATGGTTTTTTTAGCGCTGAAACCAAGTTTGCGGGCGGCTTCCTGCTGTAGTTTACTGGTGATAAAGGGCGGTGTCGGCCTCCGCTGCCGTTCTTTTTGCTCAATCGCGACCACCCGAAAATCAGCCCGACCGAGATCGGCGACGAATTTTTCCGCCGTCTCCCGGTCCCCGACCTCGGCCTTTTCGCCGTCGACAGAATGAAGCCGGGCCGCGAAAACAGGTAGCTCCGCCCCTTCCAGGGTAGTGGTGATGCTCCAGTATTCAACCGGAACAAAAGCCTTGATTTCGGTTTCTCTTTCGCAAACCAGGCGCACCGCCACCGACTGCACGCGACCGGCACTTAAGCCCCGGCGCACGGTTTTCCAGAGCAAAGGACTGATCTTATAACCCACGATTCGGTCAAGGATGCGCCGCGATTGTTGAGCATTCACCTTGTTTTCATTGATCTCAAGAGGCTCCTGCAGGGCTTTCTCAATCGCGGTTTTGGTCACCTCGTGAAAAAGCACCCGCTGAATGGGTTTGCCCGCCCCCAGTTCATGAGCGATATGCCAGGCAATGGCCTCCCCTTCACGATCGGGGTCGGGAGCCAGCAGGATGCGGTCCGCCCGACGGGCCGCTTTCTTGAGTTCCCCGATTATTTTACCCTTTCCTTTCAGCGGTTCATAATGCGGCTCAAAATGGTCGCCCACAATCTCGATACCGAACTTATTGTCCGGCAGATCCCGAACATGTCCGACCGAGGCTTTGACGATATACTCCGGTCCCAGATATTTGCCGATGGTCTTGGCCTTAGTCGGCGATTCAACAATCAGAAGCGTACGCGATCCCATCAGTGAAAGACAATCTCCTGATCATTTTCGAGAAAGTTCAAAAAGCGGTCACGCTCGACTCCATTCGGAGCCCCGATCAGAACCACCATGGTGGCAATCACCTTGATATCCTCAAGCCCAACCCGAAACCCGCCCAGAAACAGGGCCTGGTCGATAATATCTTCAATCGCGGTCTGAGTCAGCACATCCATCTGTCGCAGACGCGACAGCCAGGCCCGGGCCCGAACACTGAGAAAGCGCAATTCCTCGGCCGTGAAAAATCTCTGGAATCCGGTATCCGGTTCGAGATTGAGCAGCTGACGATTAAGTCCCTTGCCCTGGGAAAGATTGGCGATCCAGCTGAAAGCCGTTTCGATCTCAGGAAAATCAAAGCCCAAGGAAACCAGATCATCAACGATCTCCTTTTCCTGTTCGTAAAGATCGACGTCGTCCGACAGATAGTCGGAAATGATCCCGATAATGGCCATAACCCGTTGATACATCAGAAAACAACTCCAAAAACCGAAAGGCGACCCTTTGGTTTTATAAATATTCAGGAGCAATGCGCAAGCTGCCGCCGGCGCCTTTAATCAACATGCCGGACAACTCCAGCTCCAGTAGCAATCGACTCAACAACCCGGTTTCCCAGGATAATTTTTCCAGGAGCTCGTCGAAGGTGCTTTCATCCTGCCCCAGGGCCGCGACCAGACAAGCCTGTTCCCGGTTCAAGACCGGCCGCGACGATCCGGCTCGCATCTGGCCTGAACTATGGTTCTTTTGGCGGGCAGTAAGCAACCAGGGCAGGGCAACAAAGATATCATCAACCGACTCCAGTAACTGGGCCCCATCCTTTAAGAGTCGATTCACGCCCCGACTGCCCGGCATCCCCGGCGGACCGGGTACGGCGAACACCTCCCGACCCTGCTCCAGCGCCAACCGCGCCGTAATCAGGGAGCCGCTACGCTCACCGGCTTCAACCACGACGACCCCGCAGGCCAGTCCGCTGACCAGTCGGTTACGCCGCGGGAAATTGCCCTTGTTGGGGACGGTCCCCGGAGGAAATTCGGTCAGCAGGGCGCCATTTTCGGTAATGCGGGCGCTTAAATGACGATGCACCGCCGGATAAACCAGATCAAGCCCGGTACCCAGCACGGCTAGGGTGGGGCCTCCACCCTGCAAACTGCCTTCATGGGCAGCGCCGTCCACCCCCAGCGCCAAACCACTTACTACGGCCAAACCCTGGGAAGCTAGTCTGGAACTTAACGAAAAAGCGAAATGCCGCCCCAGTGCCGACGCCTGCCGGGCTCCGACCACGGCAATCCCCGGCAAAGACAGACAAGCGACTGAACCTTTAAGATACAAAACCGAAGGCGGATCGACGATCCGGGCCAGGGGTTCGGGATAGCGAGGATCGTCCAGGGCGATAATCTCCCCACCCAGGCCGGCGACTTGGCTGCGGATCGCCGCCACCCGCCGCCAATCGCTGAAAGAGGCCATTGCGCAGGCCGCCGCCGGACGAATACCATAGTTCTGCAAGATGGATTCCGGCGCCTGGATGATCGCTGCGGCTGAACCCAGGCCACGCCAAGCCCGGGCGATGCCCAAAGCCCCAAGCCCGGGCACCAGGGTCAGCGCCAGCCAGTAATCCAGAGATTCATGTCGAACCATCACAGGCCTGCCGTGGATTGAGTGAGTGGCGGAAAACCCTGGGAAAATCTCGATTTCCAGGAACGAGGCTGGTAACAAAACCGCCGCAATAAACAAATTAACCGGCTTAGTCAAGGGAATTTTCAACCGGGACCATCTTTTCGATCCGTCCCGAGAGAACAAAGAATGCCATTTAACGCCGGCTGTAGGCACGATGAGCCGGGCATCGGACCTTAAAAAAAAAGAAAAAATCCGGGATAATTTCTCCGCTTACAGATTTTTTTCGTATTTGCGGGAATGCGAATTGCTTTACATGCTAAGGACTCTATCCTAAAATCCACTTGTGTTTAACCTTTGCCTGTGCTAATGT
>DSCM01000108.1 GCA_011049115.1 Pseudomonadota bacterium | reverse complement strand
ACATGAAAGCGCGCATTCTGGTCACCATGTACGACGAAGCTTCCACGGCCTCCCGAATGATCTTCGGCAAACTCAGAGATCTTTATCCGGAACGACTGTTCCAGACCGCGATTCCTCATGATAACCGCTTGCGGGAAGCCCAAATCATGAATCTTCCCGTCATCAATTATGATCAGGCCAGCTGTTCCGGCCTGCAGTATCTGGCCCTGGCCCGGGAAATTCTCAATCCTCTCCCTTGACCTTGGTAAATACCGGCGGCACAACCGTTGGAAACAACGGGAAAACTTTCGTCCTGGCCGCAGCCACTCGGCACCGAACCCGCGACGGCAACCGGCAGAAAGATAAACCATGACCGTAAAGTTTAGATACACCCTGCAGCGCACCATGATCACCTATCTGTTACTGATTGGTTTTGCGGCTGTCATGGTGGGGATGGAATTCGTCATCGAAACCTCCGGCAGTGAATTTAGAGAACTCTGGCAGGCCCACAGCGAACAGACCGTCGGCCAGGCCATCAACGACCAGGACGTTTTTCAACCCTTGGTCACGCTCAGAAATAAAATGATTTTAATGCTCGGCATTATCATGTCGGTGGTGGTAATTGTCTTAACGATGTTTATCAAAAACATCACGCGCCCGCTGCAATACATGATCGAAACCTCCAGGGAGATATCCATGGGCGATCTCAGTCGGACAATTCGTATCGACACCGACAATGAACTGGCGGAGCTGGGAAACGTCATCAATGAAATGTCGAGCAACCTTCAGGAAATCATCCATTTTTCACTTAACACCTGCGCCGCCGGGAAAGAACTGATTGCCGAAACGGCGAGCCTGCTGAACCGGGATTCCCCGCCGGCCGAGGCATTATTCACCGCCGGAGAAAACCTGGCGCTTCTCGATCAGCAATTGGCGAAACTGAGAGAAGTTATCAACTGTTTTGAATTTTATACCATCGACCAACCGCCGCATGTTTAGTTACTGGGCCGCTTTCCCGGCCGGCATCGTTATCGCCATGATCTCTTCGATAGTCGGCATCGGCGGAGGCATTCTCTGGATGCCGTTTCTTTTGATCGCGCTGAAATTAACGCCGGAAATTTCCGTGCTTACCTCCCTGGCAATTCAGACCGTCGGCATGGGGTCGGGAGGTTTGGCCTATCTTCGGCAAAAGCGAGTTGATTTAAGATTGACGAGCATCATGCTCGCGGCCACCGCTCCCGGCGTCATGATCGGCGCCCGCCTGACCGGGGCCATCAGTCCCAAGCATACCGAGATGATCATCGGGCTGCTGGCGATGGCGACCGCCTTCCTCTTCGTTTCCTCGAACCGGAAATATGACAATCAAGGAGACTTGCGGGCCGAAACCGGTAAAACCGGAAAATACCTGCCCCTCATCTCCCTGATGGCGGTCTTCAGCGGCATGCTGAGCGTCAGCATCGGGGAATGGATAATTCCGCTCATGCATAACAAGATGAACCTAAGGATGAGCACGGCGATCGCGACCAGCGTCATGACGATTTTCGGCGTTTGTCTTCTGGGAGTGCTTTTTCATCTGGGACTGGGGCATCACCCCTGCTGGCAGGCGCTGGCCTGGGCCGCGCCCGGAGTTCTGCTCGGCGGCCAGTTGGGCCCGGCCATCAGCGAACGGATTAATGAAAGATTGCTGAAAGAGATTTTTATCTTTTTCCTGACGCTCGTCGGCATCCATTTAATTTACAACGCTTTCTGATTCAGACATGAACCACAAACCGCTTTCTGAAGGTCGCCGAGTCTTTGATGAACGCAAAAAAACAACCGCCGCAGAGATGGTTTAACCGACAACCGCTGGCCCCTTTCGGCCTCGCCCTGGGTTTATTCCTGCTGGCCTGGGAACTGCTGGCGCGCTTCTCCGGCTGGAATGTCCAGGTATTCCCCGGTCCCGGCCAGGTTTTCAGCAGCCTGGGCGAACTGCTTGCCGACGGCAGCCTGCTTCGGCACACGATAGCCAGCCTTTTCCGGGTCACGGTAGGCTTCTATCTCGCGGTTCTGGTCGGCATTCCGCTGGGCATCGTTCTCGGACGACACCAGCTCGTCAACGCCATATGCAATCCCATCATTCAGTTCCTGCGGCCGATTTCACCGATTGCCTGGATTCCGCTGGCGATGCTCTGGTTCGGCATCGGCGACCAGCCGGCGATCTTTCTGATTTTTCTGGCCGCTGTTTTCCCCCTGCTAGTCTCGACGGCAATCGCCGTCAAGGCGATCAACCCGGTGTATTATCAGGTTGCGGCCAACTTCAATTTCACCCGCATCGAAATCATCACCAAAATCGTACTCCCGGCCATCACCCCGGCCACGACCACGGCGCTGCGGATTTCCCTGTCGGTAGCCTGGCTGGTTGTCGTCGCCGCCGAAATGATAGCGGTCAGATCCGGTTTGGGCTATCTGATCCTGGACTCGCGCAACGCGCTGCGCATGGATTACGTCATGGTCGGCATGATAGTCATCGGGGTGATCGGCCTGGTGCTCGATCTCATCATGCGGGAACTGGGACGTAGCGAAGCGACCGCTTGGTCTCAATCGGAACGGGGATAAGCAATATGGGACAGATAGAAATCAACGCCATCTGCAAGGCCTATCGAAACCGACGCAAACAAAGGCGCAAGCACGATGACCCCAAAATCGCCTATCGGGAGAGTATTCCAGTTCTCGACAATATCAATCTGCAGATCAAAAACGGCGAGATGGTCTGCATTCTCGGCCAATCGGGCTGCGGCAAATCGACCCTGCTGCGCATCATCGCCGGATTTGAACCGGCAAGCTCCGGAGAGGTGATCATCGACGGCCGTCGGGTTCACAAACCGGATTCCGATCACATCTTTGTTTTTCAGCACAACGGCCTGCTCCCCTGGATGACCGTGAGTGAAAACGTCGGTCTGGGCCTGAGAAATCTGAAAAATCCACTGGACAAAAGGGAAAGAATGGCGGAATATATCGAGATCGTGGAATTGGAAGGGTTCGAGCATCACTACCCGCACGAGCTTTCCGGAGGCATGCGACGCCGCGCCGAACTGGCCCGGGCCCTGGCCGTCAATCCGAATCTTCTGATCATGGATGAGCCTTTCAGCGGTCTGGATTTCCTGACCCACATGAAAATGCGGGAGGAAGTCGTCAACATGCACAAATTTGTCGGCAAAACCACGCTGGTCGTCACCCATGACATTGACGACGCCCTGGTCATGGGCGACCGAATCGTCGTGCTGGATGGCCGGCCGGCCCAGGTCAGGCTCAATCACCGACTCGACTTTCCCCACCCTCGGGATTTCCGCCAGCACCACGAGCTCAATCAGCTGCGCAACGAGATCTTTCTGATGCAGGGGGTTTCGTATGCCGTGTGAGAAACCCACGAAAAGGTGGCTGGGGGCGGCAACGGCCGCCCGAACCTATATTGTCATCGCTCTCGGCTGGCTGGTTATCATCAGCCTGCTGCACCATCAATTCAACGGCGAACAAGAAGACCGACGGATTATCCGCATGGGCTATATGCCCGTCCTCTCAAACCTCGCGGCCCCTTTGCTGGATCACGCCAGCCGTAAGAATGGAGATTATCGTTTCTTGGCCATCAAGTTCGCCTCGTTCGCCGAGATAGCGGAGGGGCTGCGCAACGATCATCTTGATGCCGCCTTCATCATCGCGCCCCTGGCGCTGGTCCTGCGCCAGCAGGGCGAAAAGGTCAGGATCGTGTGTATCGGCAACCGCCAGGAAAGCACCCTGGTCACACGCGTTGGATCGAATATCGGGCGCATCGAAGACTTGGCAGGCAAAACCCTGGCGGTGCCCTCACGTTATTCAGGACATTATCTCGAGATGTTACACCTGATGGAAACCAGGGCCCTGAATCCCGCCATTCAAATCGTGGAAATGAACCCGCCGGACATGGCCTCGGCCTTGACCAGCGCCGCGCTCGACGCCTATTTTGTCGGTGAGCCCTTCGCGGCCCAGACCATCCGCTCCGGAAAGGCCAGGGCCCTGCTTTATGTTGAAGAATTAAGACCCCATTTCATCTGCAACCTGGTCCTGGTCAAACAGGCATGGCTCGAGCGCGAGCCCCGGGTCGTGCAGGCACTGGTCTCGGGGGTGGCGCGCGCGGGAATCTGGGCCGGCAAGCATTCAGCGGAGGCCGCGCGCATTGCTTCCCGCTACTGGAAGCAGCCACCGGAGCTGATCGAATATGCCCTTTCCACCCCAACAACCAGAATTGAATTCGATCGCTTCACGCCGGATTCGGCTGAAATCCAAGCACTGGCCGAACTGATGACATCCCATGGTCTGCTGGAACACAGCGAGACAACCGGTCTGGTGGCCGACAGCTTCGCGCAAGCGGTCGATCTGAACAACCTCTCCGATTGCAAAAGTATTTTGGGCCACTGAAAAACATTCCCGCCGAATACGGTGGCGCGCCGCCGGCGGTAATCAACCAGGCCATCACCCGCTGGCCGCAATCTCCAGCGCCGACAGCTACTATCGCGGTAAAAAACGACGCTGTCTGAGCTCGGGCAAAGCCTTAACACCGAACTCACCCATACCAAACGGAAGGAGCTTCAGCCATGCAGAATGTCTACGTTGCCCGCCAGCCGATCTTTGACCAGCACAAAAGAATTTATGCCTATGAGCTTTTGTTTCGCGACAGCATGATCAACTTGGCTCAGGATATCGACGGTGACGCGGCCACCAGCCAGGTTCTGAACCACTGCCTGATCAATATCGGCATCGATGAAATCTGCGGCAATAAGAAATCATTTATAAATTTCACGGAAAACCTGTTGCTCGCCCAAACCCCGCTGCTGCTCGACAGAGAAAAAATCGTCATAGAGATTCTGGAAAACGTCCGCCCTACCCGGGAAGTTATCGAAGCCTGCCGGGAGATGAGGCGGCGGGGCTTTCTTCTGGCCCTCGATGACTTCGTTTATTCACCCGAGTTTAAACCGCTGATCGAACTGGCCGCCATCATCAAATTCGATTTCCGCCTCAGTCCCCAGGAGAAAATAAAAGCATCCCTGGAAAAACTGCCCCAACCCGGACCGCGCCGGCTGGCGGAAAAGATAGAAACCCACGCGGAGTTCGAACTCGCTAGGGAACTCGGCTTTGAGCTTTTCCAGGGTTATTTTTTCTGCAGGCCGGAGATCATCAAGGGCCGCGAAATATCGACCTCACAGTTGAACACCCTTGCCATCGTGGCTGCCCTGAACAACGAAGATTTCGACTATGCTGAAATCGAGGAGATGGTGACGCACGATGTCACCATCTCATACAAGCTTCTGCGCTATATCAATTCTCCTTTCTTCGCCAAACCCAACCAGATTTCAACCATCCGGCAAGCCCTGGTCTATCTGGGCGGTAACGAACTGCGCCGTTTCATGTCGCTGATCGCGATTTCCAGCCTGGCCGCCGGCAAGCCCGAAGAGCTGCTCAGCATGGCCTGCATCAGGGGTAAATTCTGCGAGATGCTGGGCCTGAACACAAAGCAAAAGACCAGGAGCAACGAGCTGTTCACGGTCGGTTTATTTTCCCTGTTGGACGCCATTATGGACCAACCCATGCGCGCGATTTTAAACAAGATACCACTGGGACCTGACCAGAACCGGGCCCTGACCGAAAAAAAAGGCCCACTGGCCGCCTTCCTGATTCTGATTATCGCCTACGAACAGGGCCGCTGGCCGCTGGTCGCGGAACTCGCCGGCAGGCTGGGAATCGAGGAAGGTAAGATTCCGCAACTATATCTGGAAGCTTGCCGCTGGAGCAACTCGGTCAACCCCGATTGATCTTAAAGGTGTTGCGACAAAGCGTTTTTTTTTAATTTACAGAGAATTTCGAGGCCATAAGCGCCCTAATCTTGGTTGTTTTTCGCTTCGAAGCTCCTTATTCAGTCCGCCGGTTTGATTTTTTGCTACCTCTTAATCCCTTACGATGGGGATGTAGCCTT
>DSCM01000107.1 GCA_011049115.1 Pseudomonadota bacterium | reverse complement strand
GCGGCCATGGCCGCGATCATCGGCTCATCCAGGGACGGCGGAAAAAGTCCATTCATAGCCCGCAACTCAAAAACATGGTCGCGGCGCAACCTCGCGAGAGCAGCCAGCAATTCCATGAACCACCCCCGGTCGAGACTTAGATTTTCATCCTCGAAATCGATAAACCCCGCCCCTTGCCCACAAATCGCGCGCTCGATTTCAACCATCACCCCGGCCAGGGATCGCCTTCGATATGGCGGACCGCCGGCGGCGCTGACCGCACAGTAACTGCACCGCAAAGGACAGCCCCGGCTCGCCACGATCACCGCGCCGGCGCGCCCGTGACGGCGATAAAATGAGCTTTTCAGTAAATGGACGGCCGGCGGCGGCTGCGCGTCAAGGTCATCGACAACGGCCGGGGCCGCCGGCTCAATAACGCCGGTGGGCCGCCGCCAAACCAGACCGGGAATCGCCGACAACGCTTCCTCCGCCGTCTCTCGATCCTGCCGGACCAGCGCGGCCAGCCGCGGCAGGGAATTCTCAGCTTCACCGCGCAAAACAAAATCAACCGCCGCACAAGCCATCACGGCCTCCGGCAGAACTGTGGCATGATGACCGCCGACCACGATCTTACAAGTCGGCAGCCGTTTTTTGATGATCCGCGCGGTCTCCAGCGCGGCTTCATGATAAGGGGTAAACAGGGACGAAATCCCCACCAGAAAAGCCCCGCTGCGAGACACCAGTTCGGCGACATGAGCAAAACTGTAACCAAAATGCCGGTAGTGGTGAAAAAGAGCAAAGGGCGATCTGTCGGGCCGGCCGAAATGCGGCTCGAGATAATCCATGGCCGACGGCCGGGGAATGATTTTGTTCTTCGCGGTCGCCAGGGCGTCAACCAGCGTCACCGAAAAACCCCGTTTTTCGAGAGCGGCGGCCAAGGCGAGCAGACCGTAAGGAACCGTGCGCTTGCCGGTCAGATAAAAATCCTCCAGCGGCGGCTGAACCAGGGCGATATCAGACATGAAGGACCTCAGGACCATGACGCACCGGCAACCCGGTCTTCGGTAAAAGTTCCGCCCCTCAGTTTCAGGACCGGATGCTAAATAGTTACGATTTTTTTCGCGCTCGTCATTTCATCGGGCGCGCCGCGGCCGCTTCGTCCCGGCCCTGCGGACGGCCCTGCGTTTGCTAAGTTTGACCAGCTCGAACAGCCACAGGTAAAGGAAAGCCGCTCCCAGAACAAAAAACCAGTCCCGCGGCCCCAGTGGGCCGAAACCAAGAAACGCACGCAGCGGCGGCAGGTAAATCAGGACCAGCACCAGCTCGGCAAGATTGGTGGTCAGCGAAGCCAGCACCGTTTTACGCAGATTATCGTAAATGCAACGACCGCCACGAATAGCATGCACCAGGGTGGAAAAATTATCATCCAGCAGCACCAGGGAAGCCGCCTCCTTGGCCACATCATTGCCTCGGCGACCCATCGCGACCCCAATATGGGCCTTGCGCAGGGTCGGCGCGTCATTGACTCCATCTCTCCGGTGACCGCGACGATTTCTCCCTGATCTTCCAGCAATTCGACAATCCGCAGTTTATCCTCGGGATCGACCCGGGCGAAGATAACCGCCGGATGGGCGCTCAGAAGCTCCGCCACGAACATTTCATCCATCTCCTTGAATTCCCGACCGGTAACCACCGGCACCGATTCTCCCGAGCTCTGCAAACCGATCGCCCGGCCCACGGCCCGGGCCGTCTCCCGATGATCACCGGTCAGGATAAAAACCCGAATATGGGCTTCCCGGGCATCCCTGACCGCTTCCCGCACCCCCTCCTTGGGCGGGTCCAGCATCGCCATCAGGCCGAGAAAGGTCAGTTCCCGCTCCACCGCTTCGCGCTGATATTCGGTCTGCGCCGAATCCAGTTCGAGCCGGGCAAAAGCCAGCACCCGCATACCACGGCGGGAATATACCTCGGTCAGTTCCGTGATGCGCCGGCGCTCGGCCTCCCCCAGGGACACGGCCTCTCCCCGCCGATAAAACCGAGTACAGATCTGCAGCAGGCTGGCGCTCGAGCCCTTGACCGCCAGCCGCAAACCGTCGGGAAAACGCCGGACCGAACTCATGCGCATCGGCTCACCGTCAAAGGGAAACTCCTGTAACTGGGGAAAATCTTCATTCTCACGCGGACTGCGGCCGGCAAGCTTGGCGGCCAGGGTAACCAGGGCGGCTTCGGTCGGATCGCCGATCGGATACCAGAAATGATGTTCCTCGTCGGGCTCGTGAATCTCGGCGCTGGAAGCCATTTCAGCATAATATCGAGATTTTCCAGTTCGGCGGCGGTCTGATCGCCGCCATCCTCGCGACGCAGTTCCCCGCGAGGTTCGTAACCCAGGCCGCTAACCTGATAAGCGCGTTCATCAAACCAGAGGGCCTGCACCGTCATCTCGTTTTTGGTCAGGGTTCCGGTTTTATCGGTGCAGATAACCGTGATCGCCCCAATAGTCTCAACCGCAGGCAGATTTTTGACCACCGCCTGGCGCTCGGCAAGCTGGTTGCTACCGGTAGCCAGCGCCACCGTAACCTGGGCGGGCAAAGCCTGAGGAACCATCGCCATGGCCACCCCCAGGGCATAAACCAGGCTCATGTGAAGAGAAAATTCCTGCAGCAGACCCAGCCCGAAAAGGGCCGCCCCGATCACCACGACCACCACCGTCAGTTGATTTGCCAGGCGCCGCAATTCCTTTTGCAGCGGGGTCTGAGTGCCACCGGCGCTTTCCACCAGAGCGGCGATTTTGCCGGTTTCCGTGGCCATGCCGGTAGCGGTCACCACTCCGACCGCGTTGCCGGTGGCGACCATGGTTCCTGCGTAAGCCATATTCACCCGGTCAGCCAGCGGCACCACGCCGCTCAGGGCCTCAATCTGCTTTGCCTGAGGCAGGGATTCGCCGGTCAGGGCAAAATCGCTGGTTTTAAACTCATGCACTTCCAGCAGGCGGACATCGGCCGGCACCTTATCTCCGGCCTCGAGCCGAACAATGTCGCCGACCACCAGAGATTCCTGGCGGACTTCCAACATCTCCCCGTCACGCATCACCTTGGCCGCAGAACGGATCAGATTTTTCAACCGGGCCACAATCCGAACGGCCTTGTTCTCATGATAGAAACCAATGCCGGCGTTGACAAAAACGATGATGAAAATAATCGATCCGTCACGATAGTTACCAATCAGAAAAGAGAGCAGCCCGCCGATCAGGAGGATGATAATCAGCAACTCCCGGAACTGCGCCAGCAACAACAGCCATAATGGCAGGCGCGATCTTTCCCGCAGCTCGTTGCGACCAAAAGCCCGCAGGCGGCGCTCGGCCTCGCGCCGGGAAAGACCGTTCCGCGAGCCGCGAAGAACCCGCAACAGTACATCGACTTCCATTCGATAGCCGTCCCGACCTTGAGCCGTCATCGATGCCTCCCTGATTTCAAGGGAACAAACACTGAGCCTGCGACCACCCGGTAACATAATCAGGATAATCGAAAACCTGGAATTAAACAAGATTTTAAAGAGCCCGAAAAAAACACCCGTTCCCCCAAGGCAACCAGGATGGCGCAACCCGGCAAGATCAGGTTGACTAAATTCACTCCGGCATGTAATTAACCACCGAGAACCTCCGCCTGAAAAATCGTTCCGGACCAAGACCAGAAAGACCGTGATGAACCACGTCCAGGCTTCTTCCCAAAACAGCGAGCACGCGACTTCGGCGACCGGCCAGGACGTCGCCGCCCTGAATTTCGACCTGCAGGCGGGAAAGGTTTTCTGTACGGGCGTCTGGCGAGCCGAGCACCTGGCCGGGGTGGAAAGAAAACTTGCCGACCACAACGATCCCGTTCTTTCTGGACCGCTTGAGATTGACGGCCGCGGCATCAGCGACCTGGATACGGCCGGGGCCCTGCTTCTGCTCAGGCTGCAGCGACACCTGACCAAAGGCCGCGACTGCGTGCCCCTACGGGGGCTGAACAACGCGCCGCGGAAACTGTTGCGAAGTCTCACCGAACAAGGGGAAATCGCGTTCCCGAACAAAGAACCACGCTCGAACCTGCTCCTTCAGCTGGGACGCAAGAGTCTGGCCAAAGTCCACGAAATAGTGGCGCTGCTGTCATTCTTCGGGCGGCTGATAATGGCCGTGCGTTATCTTTCTCGGCATCCGGGTAGGCTGCGCCTGCCCGAACTTTTCCAGGAAATGAGAAGCTCAGGCCGGGAGGCGCTGCCGATCATCGGCCTGCTCTCATTTCTCATCGGCCTGGTCATCGCTTATCAGGGCGGCATGCAGCTGGCCCAGTATGGCGCCAACATTTTCATTGTCGATCTGGTCGGGCTGGCGATCGTTCGCGAGCTGGCGCCACTGATGACCGCCATCATGGTCGCTGGCCGCACCGGTTCGGCCTACACGGCCGAAATCGGCTCCATGAAGCTCTCCGAGGAAATCGACGCCCTGCAGGTTATCGGCCTCGAACCGCTTGAACTGCTGGCGCTGCCGAAACTGTTCGGCTTGATCATTGTCTTGCCTCTGCTCACGGTTTTCGCCGACATCATGGGCATTTTCGGGGGCATGTTCATGGCCAACGCCATGCTCGGCGTGAGCCCGGCGGTTTTCTGGGAAAGGTTACCGAAGGCCCTTTCCCAGACGGCTTATCTGATCGGCATCGGCAAGACCCCGGTCTTTGCCGCGATCATTGCCATCGTCGGCTGCTATCAGGGTTTTACAACTTCGGGCAGCGCCGAGATTCTGGGACGTAAAACCACGACCAGCGTAGTTCAGTCAATCTTTCTGATAATCATCAGCGACGCGGCTTTTTCGATCCTGTTCAGCTGGCTGAAGATATGAAATCCGGCAAAGCGGCAAACATGGATTACGCCATTGAAGTCAACAAGCTTTCCACCCGCTTCGGCAACCGGGTGGTGCATCAGGACATCGATCTCAATCTGGTGCGCGGCGAGATTCTCGCCCTGGTCGGGGGCAGCGGCAGCGGCAAATCCACCCTGCTGCGGGAAATTCTGCGGCTGCAACGACCAGCCGGCGGCACCATCAGGCTCTTCGGCCGCGAAATTGATGCCATGACCGAAAGCGAGCTGCGAAAACTGCGGCCCCGCATGGGCGTTTTATTCCAGTCTGGCGCCCTGATCAATGCGCTCAATATCTTTGATAATGTCGCGCTGCCGCTCAAGGAACACAGCCATCTGAGTCCGCGTTTCACTCTCGAACTGGCCTTGAGAAAGATCGTCATGGTCGGGCTCGCCCCGGAAACCGGTTATCTGTTTCCCAACCAGCTCAGCGGCGGTATGCGCAAGCGGGCCGGTCTGGCCCGCGCCCTGGCCCTGGATCCGGAAATTCTCTTTCTCGACGAACCAACCTCCGGTCTCGACCCGGTCAGCGCCGGTGACTTCGACGAACTGCTGCTCAGACTCCACGAGGCCCTCAATCTGACGGTTCTGATGGTCACCCATGATCTAAATTCTCTCTGGCGGCTGGCCCATCGCATCGCGCTCCTGGGTGAAGGACGAATCCTGGCCCTCGGCACCAAAGAGGAGGTGGCCGCCAGCGACAACCCGCTGGTTAATTCATTTTTTCAAGGGACGCGAGGTCTTGCGGCCCGAAGAAGGAACGGCGACATTTAAATTATTTTCAGGCGGCGAGCGAAAATGGAAACCAGAATTAATTACATCCTGACCGGACTCTTCGTGGTCCTCTTCGGCGGCCTGCTGCTCGGCGGCGCCCTCTGGCTCAGCCTGCGAACCCCGGCCAAAAATCTTGATTTCCACTATGTCTACATTGACGAATCGGTTTCCGGGCTCAACCAGGATGCTCCGGTTAAATATCGCGGCGTGGAAGTGGGACGGGTCACGGAAATAAAAATCGACCCGCACAACCCTCTGCGGGTTCGCCTTCTGCTGGCCATCGATCGGGAGACTCCGATCAATGAAAACACCGCCGCGACCCTGGTTTTTCAGGGACTGACCGGAGTGGCCCATATCAATCTGGGCAGCCGCCGCAAAGACGCGCCCCCGCAAAAAGCGCCGGCGACGGAAAAATATCCCGTCATTCTCAGCGAACCCTCCCTGCTGACCCGACTGGATGAAGATGTCACCAATCTGATTTCGAGCCTGACCAAGGCCGCCGATAACCTCCAAGCCTTTCTCGATCACGACAAAAGCCGCATGGTTGACCGAACCCTGAAAAATCTGGAAGAGGTCTCGACGATCCTGGCCCGCAACTCACCGAAGCTGGAGGAGGCGATTCAGGCCGCCGCCGGAACCCTGGGGAAAAGCGCGGTCGCGGCCGAGGCGCTGCCGCGCCTGCTCGAAACCCTGAACCAGGCCGGCACCGAACTTCAGGTCATGGCCCGGGAGCTTTCCGGACAGGGCCGCGCCATAGGCCGGGCCGTCGGCGACGGAGCTCAGGATTTTGGTGTCATGAGTGAAGGAATAAACCGCCGGTTCAGAGATCTGACCGTGGCCATACAGCTGCTTCTGGAGCAGACCGGCAACCTGATTGGTGCGTTGCAGCGCAACCCCGCCCTGATTATTTCGGGGCCGCCCGCCGCCGCTCCGGGACCGGGAGAAGAAGAATGAATCAAACTGCCCCCCCCCTGCCACCACGGAAAAACACGCAGACCACCAGGGAAACCCTGACGCATGGGGCTCTCGCCGTAAAAATCCTGGTCCGCCCCGTCATCTTTCTGGGCAGCCTGCTGTTCTTGCTGAACGGCTGTTTCCGCCTAGGTTCGCCGACCCCGGCGGCCAGGCTGTATCGCCTGGAAGCCCCCGCCCACCTCGCGGCCTCGACCCCGAAAAAGCTTTCCGGAAAAGGCCCGGTTCTGATGGTCTCCGCCGCCGGCGCCGCCTCTGAATATGATACCGCGGCCATGGCCTACATGCGCTCCCGACATCAGATCGAATATTTCACCCACAGTCGCTGGCTCGACAAGCCCGCCCGGCTGCTGCAAACCGCCCTGGTCAGGGAATTGAACGAACACCCCGCGCTCGAAGCCGCGCTGGCGGCCCCGAGCGCGGCCCAGGCCGATTATCTGATCAACCTTACCCTGCTGGAGTTATATCAGGATTTTTTACCCCCGGAGAGCGCCCGGCTGATTTTCTCATGTCAGCTGGAAATCATCGACCACCGGGGAAAGCTGGTCGGCAGTCGGGTTTTTCAGGAAAGTGAAGCCGCAACCCCGCCGGACGCGGTCGGCGGGGTTGCGGCCGCCAACCGGATTCTGTCCCGGCTGCTGCCCCGGCTGGCCGCATTCTGCGCCCAGTCGGTGCAGCAATGAAGCACCGGAAAGCCGCTCATGCCCCCCTTCCGGGTCGAGACAATTCATTTTGCACAACCGTTTACACAACCGTTACGCTCGCGAAAATCCACCCGTATCTGACAAGGCTGAAGGAGAAAGAACATGAAAAACCTTTCGGGAAGAAGATTATGACCTCTGGTTTTGCTTCTCTTTACAATTACCGGCATCACCGCTTTTGCCGCCGAAGTAACCGCGGGGACGGCTTCAGATCCGGCCGGGTCAAAAAAATCGTTTTCCGCTTCCAACAACGCCACTCACCGCGCTTCGCAAGCCAACCATGCTAATCGTCTGATCGTCGAACTCAGAAGCAGCCCCCTGGCCCAGTAATACGCTCTGGCCCCGGAAACCTACGGTCAACCCGGCGCTCGCCGCCTGGCTCTGCAAAAAACCGCGTCCAGACAATATCTGCAGACGATTGAACTTGAGCAGCAGACCCTTATCAAAAAACTGCAGACCCTGACGACCGGGCTTAAGATTTCCCGGCACCGCGATTCAACCGGAAATTTTCACGAAAATCGCTACCGGATGCTGTTCAACGGCCTGTCGCTTGAGTTAGGCGACGGCGATCGCAAGGCGATTTCCGAGCGGATTAAAAGCTTGCCGGAAGTCAAGGCCGTGTATCAGAATCGGGCCTACCATCCCACCCTCTATGCCAGCCGGGAGCTGATCGACGCTCAGGCGCTCTGGAACCATCCGGCCATGGTTTCCTCCGCGAACGCCGGTCGGGGCATTAAGATCGCCATCATGGACGGCGGTATTCACCATCTGGCCCCG
This sequence comes from Pseudomonadota bacterium, assembly GCA_011049115.1. NCBI lineage: Bacteria > Pseudomonadati > Pseudomonadota > Pseudomonadota bacterium. The sequence goes on along the minus strand of DSCM01000107.1, from coordinate 7,769 downwards.
ATGTTCAGCGGCGCAGGCTTCCAGTATCCCGCCGACATACCGGCCCCCGGCCTGGGTGACACCACCAACAATAATGGTAAAGTCATTGTTTCCCGAGCCTATTTCAGGCTGGATGACCCACCCACGGCCGGGGATGAAAATGTCTGGCCCGGCGAAAACGGCATTTCACACGGGGTTCATGTTGCCGGCATCGCCGCCGGCAACCCGGTGAGCGCCGACTATCTAGGACTTAATTTCGACATCAGCGGCGTGGCTCCGGCCGCCTGGCTTATGAGTTATCGGGTCTTTTATCCCAGCCAGAGCGGCGACGACAGTTTTTACACCACCGAAGGGCTGGCCGCCCTCGAAGACATCGTCGCGGACGGCGCCGATGTTCTGAATAACTCCTGGGGCTCCGGTCCGACCTCGGCCGGAGGCTATTACGTTCCGCTTGATCGGGCCCTGATCAATGCCGCCGAGGCCGGAATTTTCGTGGTCATGTCGGTCGGCAACTCCGGCCCTGGACTGGGAACCGGCGATCATCCTTCCGCCGACTACATCAGCGTGGCTTCATCGACCACAACTTCCGCCCTGGCCTCGGGTCGCCTCAACGTCACGGCTCCGCTGCCGGTTGACCAGAAATTAATCGGCCTCTCGATGATGGAAGCCGATTTCGGCCCGAGCCTGCCGGCTATAGCCACCTATGACTTGCTCACCGCGGCCGGCGAGGACGTCGGCAACCAGTCAGGCTGTTCCTCCTGGACGGGAACCCCCTTTACCGGCAAAGCGGTTCTCATCGAACGCGGCGGTTGTTATTTCAGCGATAAGGTTTTTCTCGCTCAGGAAGCCGGAGCCTCTCTGGTTATAATCTACAACCACGAAGAAAGCGGCAATAATCTGGTCAGCATGACCACTTCGTCGCATGAAGAAGAGATCAACATTCCCGCAATTTTCATCAAACACAGTGACGGCCTGGCCCTGCTTGACTGGTGTAACACCTATGGCGCCGCCGCCCGCATAGAAATCGACAACAGCGCCTATCAGATCACGATAGAGCCGGACCGGCTCAGCGACTTCAGCAGCAAGGGACCAGGCGTCGGTGAGGTCCTGAAACCCGACATCACGGCTCCGGGCGACAATATTCTCTCGCAGGGTTACACCCCTCACGCCGCCGGCGAAGAGCGCCATTTCGGCTACGGACAGTCTTCCGGAACCTCAATGGCGGCCCCTCATGTCGCCGGCGCCGCCGCCCTGATCCGTCGTCAGGCGCATCCCGACTGGCCCAACAGTTATATAAAGTCGGCCCTCATGACAACTTCTGTTTTTCAGAACGTATGGACGCACGACAACCTGCCCGGGCAACCGCTGGAAATCGGGGCCGGTCGGCTCAATCTCTCCCGGGTCACCGACCCCGGCATCATCTGCCAGCCGCCGGCCATCAGCTTCGGACGACTGACGCACGGCCGACAACGATCTTTGACGACAACCATCACCAATATTTCCCCTGATGCCGAAACCTATACCGTTACGAGCTTCAATCCCCGTCCGGACGACGGTTTCGGCAATCCGGGCCTGAACGGCGTCACGCTCTCCCCGGCCAACCTGACCCTAGCCCCAGGCGCCAGCGCCCAGCTGACCATAACCATCGATTCCGCCGCCAGCGGAAAAACCAGCGGCGACCTGCAAGGTTACATCCTGCTGTCCGGAACCACCCATGACGCCCACTTGCCGCTCTGGGCCCGAATTATTGAGAAGCCGAACAAGGAAATCCTGCTGCTCGACAATGACGGCAGCAGCGGCGGCGAGAACCGTGACTACCGGCGCTATTATACCTCAGCCCTCGACAGCCTCGGCAAAAGCTACACGGTCTGGGATGTCGATGCCCAGACACCGGAAAACGCCATTCCCGCAGCGAGCGTACTTTCCCGCTATCCGAACCTGATTTATTTCAGCGGCGACAACTGGGCCGCACTTTCCGATCAGCAGGGCAATCGCCTGACCGAATACGCCAACGGCGGCGGCCGCATGCTCGCCATGGGACAGGATATTTCCAATATATTCAATAACGATGAAATTTTTTACAGCTACGTCCTGGGCGGCAGGTCCTGGTGGGACAACCTGACCGATGACCGGCTGCCCGATCGCAATCTCATCGCCCACGCTGACGCGCCCCCGGCTTTCAGTCGAGTGGCGCTGGACCTCACGGCTTCCGGCGACGGCGCCGGCAACCAGCATTACATGGATGAGCTGCAATCCTATCCCTGGCAGGACATAGATGACGAACCCCTGCGGCTCACGTACCAGCCCCTGCTGCGCTACCCCGGAGCGTTAAATCAGGAGGACGGCACCGTCGCCCTGGCCCATCGGACCCAACCCAGCCTGGAGTTTTTAAGCCAACCTTACGCCGGGCGATCAATCTTTACCAGCTTTGGCCTGGAGGGCGTCAACAATCTGCAAGGCCGCACCTCGCGTTCCGCCTTGCTCGATCTTTTGCTCGCCTGGCTGGCTGACGAGCCGACCGCGACCATCAGCGAACAAAGCGGTTCGACCTCCACCTTCAAAAACTTCCGGGTCATTCTGAGCTCTCCGGTGTCCGGCACCCTGCTCACCCGTTGCCGCTGGGATTTCGGAGACTCCAGCCCCTACCAGGGGCCGATTGCCAGCGGCAGCCGCTCACACAGCTACGCCCGGCCCGGCAACTATCTGGTCCGGGCCGAAGCCACCGATAACTGGGAAAACCAGGCGATAGGTCAGTATCTGGTCACCACCAACAACTGTCTCTACTATCCCCATGTCGCCACCAGTGGCGACTGGGAGACCGAAATCTGCATCATCAATACCGGCACCAGCGCGACCATCACCGGCGCTTTCAAGGCTTACGCCGATAACGGCACCCTGGTTTCCACTCTGGAAAACATTACGTTGCCCCCCAGGCCAGTCATGAAGTCCTCGTCGAGGGAAACTTCACCAGCCCGGACCGGATCGGCTATATTGTTTTCGAGGCGAACGGCGCCATCTCCGACAGCGCTGTCGGCTACGTGAAGTTTTACCGCGAGAGTATTTATCGCGTCGCCATTCCCGCGTCCAAAACCGTCAATCGCGGCGATATCTACGTGCCCCACATCGCTTCCGATGACGACTGGTTCACCGGACTGAGCCTGGTCAACGTCACGGCCGGCCCGCGCACCATTTTCTTTGAAGCTGACAATGGCCTGACAAAATTTCTCGAGCTGGCCCCGGGAGAGCATAAAGCCCTGACCATCCGGTCGCTGTTCGATAACCAGCCGCAACCCGGCATTCAGTCCGCCATCATCAGGAACAGCGCCGGTATCATCGGCCTGGAACTTTTCGGCAGCAGTGGCGACGGCAAACAATTATCCGGCATTCTGCTTCGGGATCGCAGCGCCCAGGAGATTTTCTACCCGCATCTCGCCACCACCGACGGCTGGCGGACCGGGGCCGTCGCCTTTAACTGCGCCCCGGAAACCGCAAACCTTGGTTTCACGACTTTCAGCGCCGGCGGCGCCCAGCTGTCGACCGTCAATGTGAAATCTGGACGGCCACAGTAAGCTGGTTGCGTCAGCCGAATCTCTGAGTTTCCCGGCGGCAACCGCCTGGTTCAAGATCGAAGCCGACCAACCCCTGACCGGCTTTGAACTGTTCGGCACCAACAATGGTTTTCAGCTGGCGGGCTATGCTGGGGTAGAGATCAACGGCAGCAAGGGAACTTTCCCCAAACTTGAGAAAGATGGCTTCACCGGCATCGCCATCGTCAACAACACCTCGCTGCCGGCAAGCGTCAGACTGAATGCCTATGGAAATGATGGTCAGATGATTGCGAGCGTGGCGCTGAGAATGAACGGCCATGAAAAAATAGTGGATATCCCCGAAAATATTTTTCACGAAGACATCAGCACCGCCACCTATCTCACTTACCAGTCCGACCGCGACATGGTCGGTTTTCAGCTCAACGGATCGAGCGACGGCATGATGCTGGACAGCCTGCCGTCTTTGAGATGATGAAACAACCTTTGCAAAAAGGTCTTTTTTCCCGCAACCGTAAAATAAAACGATTTACCTTCGCGCTCTGCCCGCGCCCTTGCCCCCACACCGTCAAGCCAAGGGCAACGCGCGGACCGGGCGCGAAGGTTTTTGGGAACCTACTTCAGCTTCCGGATTTCTTCTTCCACCTCCTGAGCGCCCTCCGCATAGAATTTTTCTTCCTCGGGATCAAGTTCATGGAGCAGTCGCAGAAATTCACCGGCATGAACCCGCTCCTCATCCGCGATGTCTCTGAGCACCTCGATGGCGAGCTTGTTGTCGATTGATTCCGCCAGCTGCATGTACAACTGAATCGCCTCATACTCCGCGGCCACCATGAATCTTATCGCCCTTATAAGCTCCTCATGCGTGAGTTTTCTGTCTTTCGCCAGCCCCGAAAAAGGGGTTCCAAATTCCGGCATCGCTCTTCTCCTTTCAGCCTTCGCCTGTTTCCGTTTAAAGTGCAACCCCGGATTCAAGTCATTCCGCCTTCATCCAGCCTCCGCGACTCAAGGTTTTTCGAATTGCGGCAAAGCCTCTTTGGGCAAAAAACCAGAACGCCCCGAATCACTTATCCTATCAGACAATAAAACAGAACCACAACCGATTGTAAAGCTTAGTCTTTATTTTATTTGTAAGCCGGGCCGGCACCGCGGACCGGCGCGTTTTGACTTTACTCGAAAATCTTTTCATCCCTGGCCCCGGCTTCGGCCGCATCTTCTTCCAGATCCCGAAGAACACCGGTTTTCCGGTTATGCTCGAATTCCTTATACCATTCATTGGCGATGATCATGGCCATAACCTCATTGGTTCCGGTCCAGATGGAGGCCAGCCGCAGGTCCCGTAAGATCCGTTCCACAGGATAGATGTTGGTGTAGCCGATGCCGCCCATCACCTGCATGGCGTTGTGGACCGCTTTCTGACAGGATTCGGTAACAAATTTTTTGGTCTGGGAGACCAGCCGCCGGATCTGCTTTTCATCGATTTTACCGTCGACGGCTCGGGCCGTGGCATAGATCATGGCCCGAGAGGCGTCCAGCAGGGTAACGGCTTCCGCCACCTGGAAGGAAACGCCCTGGAATTCCGCCACGGGGCGGCCGAAGGCTTTGCGCTTCGCGGTGTAACCCGTGGCCACCTCCACGGCCGGAGCGGCCGCGCCGATGGTCATGGCCGCCGTTCCCAGGCGCTCGGGAATCATCATGGTGTTGAACACGGCCACGCCCTGGTGCAGTCGGCCTAATAGGTTTTCCCTGGGAACCCGCACATTCTTGAAAACCATGCGGGCGGCGCCGCCGCCCCGGCAACCCATGAGACCGTAGAGGTATTCGGTTTTGACGCCTGCGGTTTTGTCCACGATAAAACAGGAAATGCTTTTGTGGGGCTCGCCCTGGGGATCGGTCCGGGCATAGACCAGGAAATAATCGGCCCCCTCTCCACCCACGATGAACCGCTTCTGGCCATTGACAAGAAAGTGATCCCCCATGTCCTTGGCCGTGGTGGTGGCGCCGAAAAAATCCGATCCACCCCGGGGTTCGGTCAAGCATTCCGCGGCAAAGATTTTTCCCTGAAGCAGAGGCCGCACATATTTTTCCTTCTGCTCGTCGGTGCCGTGCCGGATAATGGCGTCACAGACCAGCTCGGCGCCCACTCCAAAGGTGCAGGCAAAGATATAGCCCAGCCTTCCGATTTCTTCCATGACCATGCAGGTGGACACCCAATCCAGGTCCCGGCCGCCCCATTGTTTGGGGTAGCGGCAGCCCATGAGGCCGCGCTTCCCGGCTTCCTGCAAGAATTCCCGGGGAAATTGGATTTTGTCGGCATCCATATCCAGAATCATTTCCCGGGGAATGGACTTGACAAAGTCCCGGGTTTCATCCCTTAGTATTTTCTGTTCGGCATTTAAAAGATGTGCAAACATGTACAGCCTCCTCCTACGAGTTTGTCCTTCATGATCTTCCCGGCGCGCGTATCCTGTAAAATCTTCACTTCGGTGTCCTTTACCAGCACCTGCATCTATATGAATGGTTCGAGAGAAACAATTGATACTCAGTTGCCGTCCAGCATTCGCCCCAGTCCGCCCAGCAGAGACCCTTCTCCTTTTTGCGCACCGCCGGAGACAGGGGCATGGGCAAGAATCCGATCCGCCAGCCGACTGAACGGCAAGCTCTGCAACCAGACCCGGCCGGAGCCCTGTAACGTGGCCAGGAATAAACCCTCGCCGCCGAAGAACATACTCTTCAAATTCCCTGCCCGTTCAATATTGTAGTCAATACCCGGCTCGAAAGCGACCAGACAACCGGTATCGACACGCAAGGTTTCACCGTGCAGCTGACGTTCAATGATAGTTCCGCAGGCATGAACAAAAGCCATGCCATCCCCTTGCAAACGTTGCAGAATAAAGCCTTCCCCGCCAAAGAAGCCGACTCCCAGGCGGCGCTGAAAGGCAATCCCGATCCGGGTCCCATACGCCGCGCAGAGGAAGGCGTCCTTCTGACAAAGAATCTCGTTACCCGGAACCCGCGCCAGATCCAAAGGAATAATTTTCCCGGGGTAAGGAGCGGCAAAGGCCACGTGCTCTTTACGGCGACCCTGATTGGTGAAATGGGTCATAAAGAGTGATTCACCGGTCAGAGCCCTTTTCCCGCACCGAGAAGTTTTCCAAACATCCCCTGTTCGGCTTCCGAGCCGTCACCCATGCGGGCTTCAAAACGGATCCCCTCTTCCATGTAGGTCATGGCTCCGGCTTCGGCAACGACCGTCTCACCCGGATCCAGCTCCACCTGAACCATCTGCATATCGTCACCAACAATCTGATAATCAACCTCATGACACCGCATACATTAATTTCCTTTTCGTTAAAAGGTTTTTGTAACCATTCAGGCCCGGGAAATACTGCGTACGGACACAATCCAGATTTACCGCAGAAAGCAGGTCAGGCCCCGGATTTTCCTTAAGTTTGCTTTTCACGTCTCAATACGAGCTAATGCGGGAATAATCCCGCAACCCAAATGGGGGCCTTCACGGCCCGCAAATAAGTACTCTTATCAGAACATTTTCTTGTTTTTATAGTTGAAAAAATTGTTGAAAAAAAACAAGAAAATAACCTGTAAGGAACTAATGCGGGAGTGGGCCCCGCAACGCAACGACGCTGAAGAGTTACGCTTAGTTATTGAAATCACAACTGCATAGGGTCTCGTCCATAGTAATTTTTATTGACAGGGCGAAGACCGTAAATAAGCAATTGAGGGCAAAAATAACCGATAACGGCTTAATTATCAAGTTTTCAGAACAAACCTTGCTTAACACAGAGGGTTTCCAAGCCTTCTTTTTTTCTAAACTTCTTCGAGCGGTAAGACCGCAGTTAAATTGCAGTATAAATTACCGATTTGCAATCGACAGCAGAAAAAAGATTAAATTACAAAACCTTTGTGAAAAATAAATATCGAAAAAGACCTAAACTGATCTTTGCCAGTGACTTTTGCAAAGTCTCGCAAAATCAATATATTAGCGAACGCAAAAAAGCCCTTGGCACTACTTGAGCTTTTTTGTTGGTTTTCCGGTAGCCCTGTTATGCGACCTCGCGAATGACTTGCGGCAGAGCCACCCCAACGGCCTGAAATAGTTTGCCGCAGCATCCCTGGCACTCGGTACGAATCGCGAAACGCTTGCCTTCTTCTTCGATGGTCACGGTCTTCAGGGCTGACAGATCCTGTTTTATGTCGGCCCACTCGAAATCGTGGCCGGCGTTG